>CAMEGQ010000012.1 GCA_945916235.1 uncultured Porphyromonadaceae bacterium
TTCTTGGCTTCGGCGTTGGCAGCAATGGAGGCTCCGGACATATCAAACTTCGCGGTGTCGGCGGCGACCGAGCCGGCGCAGTGCTGATGATGGTTGACGGTCAGCCTCAGTTTGCCGGAATTTACTCCCATTCCGTGAGCGACTTCTATTCGAAAAGCTATGTTGACAGGGTAGAGGTGCTTCGCGGTCCGGGTTCAAATGTGGCAATCGGTATCGCCTCGTCCGATGGCAAGGCTCGTATCCACAGCGCAGGTGTTACTGATGATCCCGCTGTACTCTGGGACAATATTGCAGAGCAGGATGCTTTCCTTGAATCGATGGCGGATGCTTGCAAGGGCGTATTCGATCATTTCGGCGACAAAAAACTCTTTATCAACGTCGCCAACAATCTTAGCGTCGACTGCGATTGCAACGGTAATCCGGCTGCTCCCAAAATGGCTGAGTTCGGCATTCTGGCTTCGCTTGATCCTGTGGCCCTTGACCGCGCCTGTGTTGATATGGTGTTTAACTCCAGCGATCCGGGTAAGGACGACCTTATTGAGCGTATCAACTCCCGTCATGGAACCCACATCCTCGACGCTGCCGAGCAGCTTGGCATCGGCTCGCAGAAATACAAACTGGTCACTATAGAGTAATTTTTCTCGAATAGCCGGAAAAGCGATGGCCCCTGCGTGGTAATGAATCCATGCAGGGGCCATTGATATGATTTGATAATGGGTATTTGCCCGACGGCGGCCGCGGGCAATCAGAAAAATCACTCTTTGAATACGTAATCGTAGCGGGTCAGAACATCCTCAAGCCGCTGACCACGGATAGGAGCGATGTTCACGCGGGCATCATTGTTGAACTTAAGGTTGTAAAGATTTGAATAACCTTTTGACAGCGCGGCCTCCAGGCAGTCGAAAGCTTTATCAGCCTCATTTGCCTGAGCGTAAAGGCATGCTCCCATATAGTTAAGCGTTCCGTCGGTATCGGTGTTGTTTTTGAGGATTTTTTCCATCCATGCGAGAGCTTCGGCTTTTTTACCAGTGAAGAGCAGGGGGAAGCCGGCAAGAGATTTCGGAGAATCGGAGTCGATGTCGATGGCCTCCATGCGTTTGTAAAAGCCCTGAGCATCGCCTGTCTTACCGAGACCTTCCCCGATGACCCATGCGCGGTAGAGATAGTTCATGGGTTCTGTGGGATTATCCATTACCAGTTCTCCGAAGATAGTCGATGCTTCATCGTAGCGCTTAAGCGAGAAGAGCACTAAAGCTTTTTCAACCGATGCTTCCTTCAGATTGGGGTCGGCTGTAAGGGCCCGGTCGGCTGCACGCAAGGCATCGTCATATCTCCCCTGAGCGCGGCAGATTTTAGCCAGCGTAAGCTGGAACTCGGCATTATCGGCGTCGTTGCCCATGCCGATTGCACGGTTTACATTGTCCAGAGCCTGCTGATAGTCGCAAAGAGCATAGTGACACTGACCCAGAGATGCGTAAATACCGGCATAGTTGTAGAAGTTTTCATCTATAATCTTCTGATAGTCAGCAATCGCCTGAGGGTAATGCTGGTGAGCCTGGGCGATGAAACCTCTGATATAGAGGAGCATACCCTGCTCCGGAGCCTGACTGATGGCATTGGAAAGCGCACTGATTACGGCGGGGTAGTCCTGATCGGCAATGTCGACGAGCTGACGGAATGCTTTGGAGTTGTTATCAAGGCTTATTGCCATCAGGAGGTCTTCAACGGCACCATTATTGTTGCCCAACTGCCGGCGCACGGAGCTGCGGCGCACGTAGATGTCGCTGTCAGCCGGCATCATCGCCACGGCGTCGTTCATGTATTCCGAGGCCAGACCGAGATTGTTTTCTTTTATGGCTACACGCGCCAGGCCGGTGAGCGCTTCGGCTGAGCGTCCGCTCTGGGCACGCATGCGGTTATAATCGATTTTAGCCTGAGCATACTGGCCAAGCTCATACTCTGTGTTGGCTTTCTGATAGAGTGCTGTGAACGAGGTGGGGTCGAGCTTGTAAGCCTCGTTAAAATCGGATAAGGCTTCTTCATGCTTGCCGAGCATCTGGTAGATGTCGCCTCGCAGAAGATGGCAGAGATAGAGATGGTCGGTGGCTTCTGCGGGAGCTTTCTGGATAGCCTTGTCCACATCAGCCAGAGCGCGGAGATACTGATCGAATTTATAATATTCGTTTGCTCGGCGATAGAGCACCTCATAATTGTCAGGATTGGCGTTCAACTCCTGATTGAACACTTCCATCATGGCCTGAGTCATGGGATCGTTCATCGAATTTTGCTGGGCTGAAGCCAAGGGGCAAGCACTGGCGAGGAGCAGTGCGGGTAGGATGAATTTCAGTTTCATTATGCTGTTAAAATGCTTATTTGCGGTTTATTTCGTTGACGGCCATGCGTAGCCTGGTCAGATGTTCGAGCAGAGTCTCCATCTTGTCGAGGCGGAGCATATTGGCGCCGTCGCTTTTGGCCACAGCCGGATTCTGATGTGTTTCGATGAAAATACCATCGACTCCTACGGCGATACCTGCACGAGCCACGGTCTCAATCAGTTCGGGTTTGCCGCCTGTAACTCCGGCCGACTGATTCGGCTGCTGGAGCGAGTGGGTCACGTCGAGAATCACTGGGCAACCGTTGCGCTGCATCTCGGGAATGCCGCGGTAGTCGACAATGAGATCCTGATAGCCGAAAGTGGTGCCGCGCTCGGTGATGGCGACAGAGGGATTGCCTGCATCTCTGACCTTCTCTACTGCGAAACGCATCGCCTCAGGCGAGAGGAACTGACCTTTCTTGATGTTGACCATACGACCGGTGCGTGCGGCAGCTACGAGAAGGTCGGTCTGTCGGCAGAGGAATGCGGGGATCTGGAGGATATCTGCATATTCAGCCGCTATGGCAGCTTCTTCGGCTGTGTGAATATCTGTAACGACAGGGATAGAAAAAGTCTGGCCAACCTTGTGCAGTATCTCAAGAGCCTTAAGGTCGCCGATACCTGTGAAAGAGTCAAGGCGTGAGCGGTTAGCCTTGCGGTAGCTCCCTTTGAACACGTAGGGAATATTGAGTTTGCGCGTGATTTCAGCCACTTTCCCCGCGATGTCGATCGCCATGGCTTCTCCTTCGATGACACAGGGACCGGCCAGAAGGAAGAAATTGCCCGTAGCGGAAGATTGCAAATATTTTGTGATGGATTCCGGATACATTTTTACGGAAAATTCTATAATATAGGATAGATTGTTAGCACTATGGTTTATTGAGTGGACTGATTTAGCTCGGTTTCGCTGAATCTGTGCCTGCAAGCTGGCCGACGATGTGGAAAGTATCGCATGCCACAAGCGCGGCTGTCTCGGTGCGCAGGCGGGCGTTGCCGAGCGAAACCGGTATGAAACCGACTGCCATTGCGGCATCGACCTCTTCCGGAGAAAAGTCGCCCTCTGGCCCTATGGCAACCACTGCGTCAAGGCCCGGTTGGAGAGCCTGCGAAAGCAGTCGGCGCGGATGGCTGTCGTCGCACCATGCGATAAATTTTTGCGCTGTCTGTCGGTTTTCTTCCACAAACTGCATGAAAGGGGTCATATCGTCTACCTCAGGGCAAACGGCTTTCAGGCTCTGCTTCATCGCCGATACGGCAATCTTTTCCAAGCGCGACTGCTTGATGTCGCGGCGCTCGGAATGGCGGCAAAGCAGCGGAGTGATCCGGTCGACACCTATCTCTGTAAGTTTCTCCGTGAGCCACTCCATGCGGTCAAGGTGCTTGGTCGGGGCAACGGCGATGGCGATTTTACCTTGCCAGAAAGGATGCAGATATTCGGTGCCGATGATTTCCACCCGGGCACGCTTGGCGTGAGCCTCTATGATTCGACAGGTGAATCGTTTGCCGCGCCCGTCAATAGCCACTATGACATCACCCTCGCTCCTGCGTAGCACTCGCACGCAATGTTGCGAGTCGCTTTCGGGGAGCGTGAGTGTAGTCTCTATGTCAGGGGCATAAAATTGTATCATGTCCGTAGATCTGTGGTGGTGCGGTTAGCTTTAAATCTGTTCGTCAACCATACCGGGAGCCTCGGAATCAGCTGATTCGGGCAGCGGCATCTTGGCGCCGTCGGTCTTTTTGTCTTTAAAGATGAAGAAGAACAATATGCCTACCACGAGAGCGTATGCGGCAAAGATAAGCCAGGATTCACGCCAGCCGGGGAGCTGGGCGGTAGCGTCGGAGTGGACAAACACGAGTTTGTTGATGACAAACTGACCGGCAATCCAGGTGCCGAGAGAGGCTCCGATGCCGTTGGTCATAATCATGAACAGGCCTTGAGCAGAAGAGCGGAGTTTCGGGTCTGTCTCTTTGTCGACAAACAGACCTCCGGACACATTGAAAAAGTCGAAGGCTACACCGTAGACGATGCAGGAAAAGATGAGCCAGATCACACCTGTGCCGGTGTCGCCGATGCCGAAAAATCCGAAACGGAACACCCATGCGAACATCGACATGAGCATTACGCCTTTAATGCCGAATTTGCGCAGGCAGAAGGGGATGAGCAGGATGCAGAGAGCCTCGCTGGCCTGCGATATGGCTGTGAGTGCTGTGGCATTTTGTGCGCCCCAGGTGGTGGCATATTCTGCAATATCCTTGAAAGAGCTGATGAAGGTGGTACCGTAGGAGTTCGTGATCTGAAGCGAAACGCCAAGGAGCATCGAGAAAATGAAGAAGATAGCCATCTTCTTGCGTTTAAAGAGCTTGAAGGCGTTCAGGCCGAGGGTCTCTGAGAGCGAAGAGCCGCCTTCCTTGTTTACCGGACAGGCCGGGAGAGTCAGGGCGTAAAGGCAGAGTAGGATAGAGATGGCGCCGCAGGTGACAAACTGTAAGCAGTTGCTCTGGAAGTCAGTGAAGTTGACGAAAAGCTCCGAGCAGATGAAGCCGATAGTGCCGAAAGTACGGATGGGCGGGAAAGCCTTGATCGTGTCAAGCCCGGCACCGGTAAGGGCATTGAAGGCCACGGAGTTTGACAGGCCGATGGTCGGCATGAAGAAGGCCACCGAGATGGTGTAGAGAGTGAAAAGCGGGGCGAATTCAATTGTCGTATTGGTCAGGCAGTACCATCCGGCGAGCAGCATGAATACACCGGCGATGAGATGGCAGAGGCTCAGCATCTTTTGTGCCGGAATCCAGCGGTCGGCTACGATGCCAACCAAGGCAGGCATAAAGAGCGACACAAGGCCTTGCACGGTGTAGAACCAGAAAATTTCCGGGCCGAGGCCGACACTGTTGAGATAGATGCCCATCGACACCAGATAGGAGCCCCACACGGCGAATTCCAGAAAATTCATCACGGTCAGGCGCAACTTCAGATTTTTCATAATTTATATATGAGCGGTAATGGTTGATTACGTTTTTATCGAGGAAGATTCTATAATCGGAGAGGATTGGATTAGAATTAGATTATGGTAATTGTCCTTTGAAATTCATTCGCGGGATTTGAGTATGCTGTTGATGCGCGAAGCGAGCTCATACTTTTCAGCGGCGATGGCTTCTTCCATCATTTTGCGCAGGTCATCGGATGATTTATTTGCTAGTTCATCGCCTGTGTCGGCGTTATGGCTATCGCCCGGAGAGTTTTTGGCTGAGTTTTCAGCTCCTAAGATATTCCCTATCGTAGCATCCGGCTGGCTGTCGGGGGCATCTTCGGAGGCATCATCCTCATCTGAATCCTGAATCTCCATGATGAAACCTGTCTCCTCAAGGATTTCAGGGGTGGTGAAGATCGGTGTGGAGGTGCGCATGGCGATTGCGATAGCATCGGAAGTGCGGGCATCCATCACTACTTCATGTCCGTTACGGTCGATGAAAGTAAGTTCAGACCAGAATATTCCGTCTTCAAATTTATGGATGAAAACATCCACTAATTCTATACCGTAAGCATGCGCGAGGGAAGCAAAGAGGTCGTGAGTCATAGGACGAGGGGGGACAATGCCCTCCATCTTAATAGCAATGGCCTGAGCTTCAGGCGCTCCCACCACCACAGGGATGCGGTATGGTCCATCCACTTCAGCCAGAATCAGGGCATAAGCGCCCGACTGGATCTGACTGTATGAGATGCCCATCACCCTGAGTTTGACGCGCTTGTGCGCTTTGTTGCTGTCGTCGAAAGCCATATAACTGATGTATAGGTATTTCTTATAGAACAATGTTTCGACCGGTAATGATTCCGCTGCCGAGGCAAATCTTTTCGTCGGGAGTGTAAATAACGCCGAATTGCCCCGGCGCTATCCCCTGAATTTTTTCTTCAGACTCCATCACCATTTCGCCATCGGGGAGGGAGTAGAGCTTTCCGTGGACGAATTCGGGCGAGTGGCGATTCTTGAAGGCAACCTTGACCCCGTCAGCACCGTCGGTCCAGGGGTTTTCGGTGATGAAGTGCATCTCGGTCATGTGGACGCTATGGCCGTATTGCTTTTCGCAATCGTATCCGTTGGAGACGTAGATGGCGTTGTCGGCGGTATTCTTTTTCACCACATACCAAGGACCGCCGCTGAGGCCGAGACCCTTTCGCTGGCCGATGGTATGGAACCAGTAGCCGTTGTGTTCGCCAAGTTTGCGGCCTGTTTCGATTTCGATAATAGGGCCGTGAAGAGTGCCCAGATGGCGACGGATAAAATCGTTATAGTTGATTTTGCCAAGAAAGCATATACCCTGGCTGTCCTTGCGGTATGCGTTAGGCATGTGTGTGGCCACAGCAATCTCTCTCACCCGAGATTTGGGAAGGTCGCCGAGCGGGAAGAGGATATGAGATAGCTGGTCGTAGGATATGCGGGCAAGAAAGTCGGTCTGATCCTTGACCGGATCTACAGCAGTCCCGAGCCATACTTTGCCATCGCGTTCGATGCGCGATGCGTAGTGGCCTGTGGCAGTGCGGTCGAACTCATGTCCCCAGCGCTGCTCGAAATATCCGAACTTGATGATTTTGTTGCACATTATGTCGGGATTGGGAGTGAGGCCACGGCGCACAGTCTCGAGCGCGTATTCCATCACATTATCCCAATACTCCTGATGGAGCGATACCACATCGAAGGGAAGATGATAGCGGGCGGCAATGAGCCGGCACATCTCGATGTCTTCTTCGGCGGCACAATCGCCCTCGTCATTGTCCATCCCGATGCGGATATAGAAGAGGTGAAGGTCGTGACCTTCCTCCACCAGCCGATGCACGGCCACCGCCGAATCGACTCCGCCCGATATTAATCCTGCTATTTTCATTCTTTAGGTGCTTCTGCCGGAGTATTCTGACGGTTAGCTTTCATTTTTTCGCTTACAACGCGGAAGGCTTCGATTAGCTGGTCGGCTGTAAGGGATTTCGAGAGGATTTTATGTTGTCCGTTGAGATAGTAGATCACCGGAGCATGGCGAAGGTCGTAGATCTCGTCAATGTCGGGAGCGGCGCCCACTTCCCAGCGCTTATTGTAGACAGAGGTGCGGTCTTTCCATTCGTCGCTGATTTCGCCGGGGTAAATGCTGAGGATTTTCAGAAGCCCGCGGTCCTGAAGATCATTGATGACATAGTCGGCGGCAAGACGGACGCGTGCCAGCTCACATTCATCGCAATCCGGATCGTTGACAAACAGAACCACATAAGCGTCCTTGGGCAGATCGTCGAGCTGTCGCGTTTCGCCCGCCGGGGTAGTGTAGGTGAAATTCGGAGCAATCATTCCGACCTGAGTATGGGCCAGGATGTTAGCCTGATAGGCAAAGCGCGATTTTTCCGCTTTGGAAAGCTTTTTACTGTCGGCAACGGCCTGAGCGAATGGGAGATAGCACTCGTCGCAAGCGATCCGGGCAGAATCTGAGTAGAATTTTCCTTCGGCTATCTCTGCCAGAGTCAGGAGATTGTGCGGATCCTTTGCTACCTGGGTTATAAGGTCGTTGATGGATTTGTGGACGATGTTGGCATCTGCATATGGCATAAGGTCAACGTAGTCGCCAAAAGCCTGATCCAAACGGGCAACGGATGAGAACGCAGATTTCAAGTTGGCTCTTTTCCAGAAATTCTCGATGTAAAAATTTGAACGTTCGGTTAGAGTGGTGAGATTCTGAGGGACGTCGGGATATTCGAATAGTGTGTTCGGCTTGTTCTGAGCCGACCCAACGGCAGCCGCAGATAAGAGTGTAAGGGAGAGGATGTATGATTTAAACTTCATTTTCGTGTCAAATTGGCATAGTGAAATTGCAAAAATGGCAGATAGCCGAGAGAGCATTGTCTTTTGCTTCGCTCAATCTGCAAAGTTAATGAAATATAGAGGTTAAAACAACACCGGAGGACCACATTTGCATTTTTTAGCGCTAAAAAAGAAGCTGTAAAGATGGTAGGTTCTTACACCGGAACATCTGTTTTGACTGTCAGTTTCATCTGTTTTGACTGTCAGCTATGTCAGCGAAAACTTTATGGCATACGTTTTGTTTAACAATTAGATGTAGCTTGATTGATATAAGTAAGCTGCTTCGGAAACGGGCAAAAAGCCCGACCTAACTTAGAGATAAAAGATATTAAACCTTTACAATGATATGAATTTCAACAGTTTCACCATTAAATCTCAGGAAGCTATCCAGAAGGCTCTTGAGTTTACGAGGGAGGCCGGTCAGCAACAGATTGAACCGGTACATCTGCTGAAGGCCGTGATTAGCGAAGGCGAATCGGTCGTAAAATTCCTCTTCCAGAAGATTGGTGCCAATCTGGCGGTTGTGGAGCAGCAGATACAGCGTGAAATAGCTTCGCTGCCTAAAGTGTCAGGCGGCGAGCCATACCTCAGCCGCAATTCAAACGATGTGCTTCAGAAAGCACTTGATATCGCTCACAAACAGGGCGATGAATATGTGACTCTTGAAGCCATACTTATGGCATTGTTCCAGATTCAGTCGCCTGCTTCCACGATTCTTAAGGATGCCGGGCTCAACGAGAAAGAACTTCAGAGCGCGGTAGAAGAGCTTCGCAAAGGGAAGAAAGCCACCGATCAGAGTGCTGAAGAAACTTACAATTCGCTGAGTAAGTATGCGATAAACCTTAACGAGCGCGCCCGTTCAGGCAAGCTCGACCCGGTGATTGGCCGAGATGACGAAATACGTCGTGTGCTTCAGATTCTTAGCCGCAGAACCAAGAACAACCCGATGCTGATCGGCGAACCCGGTACGGGTAAAACAGCCATCGCCGAAGGACTTGCCCAGCGTATAGTTCGCGGCGATGTGCCGGAAAATCTGCGCAGCAAGCAGATATTCTCCCTTGATATGGGTGCACTCGTGGCCGGAGCCAAATATAAAGGTGAATTCGAGGAAAGACTTAAAGCCATCGTCAACGAAGTGACACAAAGCGAAGGCGAAATCATACTGTTCATAGATGAGATCCATACCTTGGTTGGAGCTGGAAAAGGAGAGGGCGCAATGGATGCCGCCAATATCCTCAAACCGGCGCTCGCCCGAGGTGAACTCCGCAGCATCGGTGCCACCACGCTCGATGAATATCAGAAATACTTTGAAAAGGATAAGGCTCTGGAACGCCGATTCCAGAAGGTGATGATCAACGAGCCTGACGAGACCAGCGCTATCGCTATTCTCCGTGGTCTGAAGGAGCGTTATGAGAACCACCACAAGGTGCGTATCCGTGATGAGGCGATTATTGCCGCCGTGCAGCTTTCCGAGCGATATATCACCGACCGATTCCTTCCGGATAAAGCCATCGATCTTGTAGATGAGGCAGCCTCGAAACTGAAAATCGAGATTGACTCCGTGCCTCAGGCGCTCGATGAGATTACGCGCCGCATCGCTCAGAAAGAGATTGAGCGCGAAGCCATCAAACGCGAAGGCGACAAAGAGAAGGTGCGCGACATCGAGAAAGAGCTTGCTCAGCTTCGCGATGAGGAGAAAGACTTCACGGCTAAATGGAAGGCTGAGAAGGAGCTTATCAACCGGATTCAGCAGAATAAAATTGATATTGAACAGCTCAACTTCGAGGCTGAACGGGCAGAGCGCGAAGGCGATTATGCCAAAGTGGCAGAAATCCGTTATTCACGCGTTCAGCAGAAGGAGCAGGAAAACAAACAGATTCAGGAACAGCTCAAATCCATGCAGGGTGAGAAAGCCCTGATTAAGGAGGAAGTTGACGCTGAGGATATCGCTGACGTTGTATCGCGCTGGACCGGCATCCCTGTACGTAAGATGGTCCAGAGCGAGAAAGACAAGCTGCTGCATCTCGAAGCCGAACTTCATAACAGAGTTGTCGGTCAGGATGAGGCGATATCGGCTATTGCCGACGCTGTTCGACGCAGCCGTGCCGGTCTGAACGATCCGCGACGCCCGATAGGTTCGTTTATCTTCCTCGGTACTACCGGCGTAGGTAAAACTGAGCTTGCAAAAGCCCTGGCAGAATATCTGTTCGACGACGAAAATATGATGACCCGAATCGATATGAGCGAATATCAGGAGAAGCATGCAGTCAGCCGACTGGTGGGAGCGCCTCCGGGATACGTCGGTTACGATGAGGGTGGCCAGCTTACCGAGGCCGTACGCCGCAAGCCTTATTCGGTGGTTCTTTTCGATGAGATCGAGAAGGCACATCCCGATGTGTTCAACATCCTGCTTCAGGTGCTTGATGACGGCCGTCTGACCGACAACAAGGGGAGAATGGTCAACTTCAAGAATACGATTATCATCATGACCTCCAATATGGGGTCGGCCGTAATCCGCGACAACTTCGCGAAACTGACTCCGGAAAACAAGGATGAGATTGTAGAGCAAACGAAAGAGCAAGTGCTGGAAATGCTCAAGCAGACCATCCGGCCCGAGTTCCTCAACCGTATCGACGAAACAATCATGTTTACCCCGCTTAACCGCGATGAGATAGAGGAGATCGTGGGTCTTCAGGTGAAGAGTGTACGCCGTATGCTTGCCACCAACGGGATCACCCTTGAAGTTACGCCGGCTGCCCTGTCGTTCCTTGCTGACGAAGGATATGATCCTGAGTTCGGCGCCCGCCCCGTGAAGCGTGTGATCCATCGTCTGGTGCTTAACCGTCTGTCGAAAGACATACTGGCTCAGAAAGTCGACCGGGAGAACCCGATTGTAATCGATGCCGTTGACGGACAGCTGGTTTTCAAGAACTAAACAGAACTTCAGATTGTTTAACCTTTGAAAGGTTCTTGCCGCAGGGCAACCTGTCACAAGAACCTTTTTTATGGACAAACAAACATATTTAAATTTATAAATTTAGGGAAAATGAAGAAGTATTTTTATTATCTTTTGCTCTTATTGCCTCTGGCAATGGTCGCTGTATCCTGCGACGATGACGATGATGAAATGCCCAATGTCGGGATTCAATGCGATATATCGGGTGGCGTATTCTATGAGAATGCTATCTATGTAGAGCAGGGTACATCGCTCAAAATTGATGCGCTGAAACTGATTAACCACACGGACAAGGATGGCGCTCTGGGGGCAGTGTCGTACTACTGGGATCATTATATGATCGGTACGAGCGTAGCTCAGCCCTATGAGTTGGTTATTGACACCGCCGACCTTCCTGTCGGAGACCATTTGCTCCAGGCCCGGATGCCTATCTATGTAGTTGACTATCCTATGTGCTGGGGATATATTGAGTATAAAGTCGTGATTTTGGCTCAAGGCTCTGAACTTCCCGGCGACGGAACGCCGAGCACGCACACTGTCACAGGCATTGTCAAGGCTAAAGAATGATCCTTTCTCAGGGTACTATTGATAAACAAACCGCAACCTTCCGGGAGATACTCAGGAAGGTTGCGGTTCGTTTTTTGCTTTTGTGACCCTTTATTCTTCCTTATTACCCCAAGCCGTCAACGGTATATTATCATTTCCGAACATGGTGCGAAACAGGATGACTGTCAATGCCGGAGTTATATTTGAAAGCGCAAAATCAAATTTCGGCACATCAGAATTCAGGCCGCTGTCAGGAAGGTGGGTTGTGGAACGTAATAACATCTTCCATTACGTCTTTTGCGGGACGAAAGTTACCATCGCCTCGGCCACTCGCCGTGCATCTTTGTCCGCTTGTTTCGGTCACAATGGAGCCCCATTGCTCCCTCACTGCGCGAACAAATCTGCGCAACGATTGACCGCCTGGTCGTTAACATATATTGTCGAACCGGCTCTTGATGACTTTGGCGGGTACACCGCCCACCACTGTGTTAGCCGGGACATCTTTTGTTACGACCGATCCGGCTCCTACCACTGCGTTGTCACCAATCGTCACACCCTGAAGGATGGTGGAATTAGAGCCTATCCATACGTTGCGCCCGAGAATAATAGGAGCGGCGTGGGTATAACGCCGTCGGTCAGGATCGAGATAATGGTTGAGAGTAGCGAACACCACGTTATGCCCGATCTGGGAGCAATCTCCGAGCACCACTCCGCCATGATCCTGGAAATGACAGCAGGCATTGATGAAGACTCCGCGTCCGATAACAAGATTTTTCCCAAAGTCGGAGTAGAGCGGAGGGAACACCTTGGCAGAGACAGGAACTTCCATTCCGGTAAGCTCTGTAAGCAGAGCGTTGATCTCTTCCTGAGAGTGGTACTGGGAATTGAGGCGGAAAGTGATACGCCGGGCTTCCTCGCTCATGTGGTCCATGAAGCGGTATACTCCCGGCGAGGTCAGCGGCCTGCCTTCCCGGATATGTTCGTTAAATTGTTCAAGGGTAATCATATTCAGATTTTTAATGGGGCTCGCAGTATATGCTGCGACATCCTAACCGTGACGCTATCGAGAGCAACCGGCATAGATTCCGGGTGCAAAGTTACGATAAAACGGGTCGAAAACCATTCCGATGCGTTGAAAAACTAAAATTAAGAGAACGATTGAGTCTGGATTTGCGCTTTACGAGGCATTTGGGATTTGCCCAATTTCGGGAAAAGATGTAACTTTGGGGGATTGTTTCGACAACGACCAATTTGACTGAATCCCATTGTGGAAAAAGATATAGAAATAGCAGGACAACGACTGCATTATGAAGAGACAGGCGAAGGCCGACCCGTGGTGCTGATGCATGGCTGGGGTTGTAACCATACGACAGTGCGCTCTATCGCTTCGGTAGCTTCACGCAGCCATAAGGTGTACAATCTTGACATGCCAGGGTTCGGATCATCGCCGGAGCCAGCCGGTGTCTGGACCATTGACGATTACACCGACTTTACGGAATCCTTCCTTGACGCTGTCGGATTGAAGAATCCGATACTGATAGGCCATAGTTTCGGCGGCCGCGTGGCTATTCAGTTGGCCTCGCGCCGACAGGATATCGACTCGATAGTGCTTGTAGATGCGGCCGGAATCAAGCCGCGGCGCACACTGAAATATTACTGGAAAGTGTATTCGTTTAAAACGGCCCGACGCATAGTTGAGCTGCTGCTCGGTAAGGAGAAAGCCACCCCGATTGTCGACCGGATGAGAGGGCGGAAGGGCTCGTCGGATTATGCCGGTGCCTCACCGCGCATGCGCGCCATTATGAGCAAGGTTGTCAACCGCGACCTTACGGAGTGTCTGCCGAAAATACAGGCTCCGGCATTGCTCGTGTGGGGTGAGAACGATGCGGCCACGCCTCTGGCAGATGCCCGCAAGATGGAGAAGTTGATTCCAGATGCAGGGCTGGTAACCTTTCCGGGATGTGGACATTATAGTTTCCTTGACAATCCGATGCAGTTTGCGGCTGTATTGTCTTCATTTCTCAATTCCCGAATTAAAGATACTCAAAAATGATACTTGACCATCTGAATCTTGGAGTGACTATTGCGCTGGCGGTGTGTGGACTTGCCGATATGACAAAAGTCTATGCCCGTGACCTAATGATGCTACAGCAGAACTCCTATCGGAATGAACGCTATCAGCGATGGTTTTCCCAGTCGGGCGAAAGCACGAATCTCGGGCGAATCTTCTGCTGCGTGGCGCTGATGTTTCTGCTTGTTGAGCGAATACCAGTGTTCGCTTCGGCCATAGTCGGTATCGTAGTCACTATAGCTCAACTTGTCAATCTCTGCCGCCAGCATTACAAAAAGCCTTTGGCCTGGACCAACAGGGCCAAGCGCATATATGCCACGATGTGGGTGATTTCCGCTATCATCGCCGGTGTAGTCGGCGGTCTGTGTGGATTGAAAGCACTATGTGAGGTGATTATAGCCATGCTGATAGCCTCTCCGTTGATTCTGCTTGCCGCCAACGATCTGCTTCGCCCGGTGGAGAAACATATCAACCGGAAATATTACAACGAAGCCGCATCCATACTCGCTTCGATGCCTGATCTGAAGATCATCGGAATCACGGGAAGCTATGGCAAGACCTCGACGAAGCATTATCTTCACCGCATTCTGGAAGAGCATTTCTCAACGGCTATGACGCCCGGGAGTTTCAATACCACACTGGGAGTGATCCGCACCGTGCGCGAGTACCTCAAACCATATAATGAGGTATTTATAGTTGAGATGGGAGCCAAGCAGCCGGGAGATATCAAAGAGATATGCGACCTTGTGCATCCTGACCTTGGGATAATCACAGCAGTGGGTGAACAGCATCTGGAATCGTTCGGATCGATTGAGAATGTTCAGCATACAAAGTTCGAACTGGCCGATGCCATTCCGGCAGATGGAGTAGTGGTGGTCAACGAAGACTTCCCCTATGTGGCAAACCGGGAAGTAAAGAATACGGATTGTATCCGTTACAGCGTACATTCGGAGTCGGGTAAAGGCGTAGGCGGCAACGCCGATTATGTCGCTACCGACATCGAATACACTCCGGAAGGCACACGCTTCAAACTGGTGGGTCCGGGAATGAAAGCGCCGCTGGAACTGACCACACGGCTGATAGGGGAGTGCAATGTGTCGAACCTACTGGCAGCAGTAATAGTGGCCCTGAAGCTCGGAGTACCTGAGGAAAAGATAAAATACGCCGTCGGGCAGATTGAGCAGGTGGAACACCGTCTAAGCCTCAAACGTACCCCGGCAGGTGTAACTATAATTGATGATGCCTTTAATTCCAACCCTCAGGGGTCGAAGATGGCGCTTGAAGCTCTGGCGATGATGAAACCCGGCAAGCGGATTGTCATCACTCCGGGCATGATAGAATTAGGCGCACTTCAGGAAGAGGCCAACCGCGAATTCGGCCATAATATAGCGAAGAATGCCGATGTGGCTATAGTCGTTGGCCAATACAATCGCGAAGCGATACTCGCTGGCATAGATGAAGTGAAAGATTCGAAGGTAAAAGTTCTGGGTGTGGATTCCTTTGCTGAAGCTCAGGCGGAACTTCAGAAGATAGTGGCGCCCGGCGATTTCGTGCTCTATGAAAATGACCTTCCGGACACTTTTAAGTAATCAGACATTAGATTCAGACATAAGGAAATAGTAAGAATAATATATCTTTTGAATCGATATAAAGCAATGAAAACCAATATAGGAGTGTTTTTCGGCGGAAGATCTACCGAACATGAGATTTCGGTGATTTCGGCCAATCAGGCTATAAATGCAATCGACCACGAGAAATATGATGTAACGCCCGTATACATCACCAAAGACGGCAAATGGCTGACGGGAGAGGCAGTTCTCGATCTTAAGAATTACCGCGACCCCAAGCAGCTGGAAAAATTGGCAGAGGAGGTATATATCCGACCGATTTACGGCGACTTCAATTTGTATCTGGCTCATCCCAAGGGGATGTTCAAGAAGCAGGATATAGCGGCCAAGCTTGATGTCGTGATACCTGTGCTCCACGGAGCCAACGGTGAAGACGGCACCTTCGAAGGCCTTCTCGACTTCATCGGGATACCCTACGCCGGATGTAATACTCTGGCATCTGCCAACGGTATGGACAAGATCACGATGAAAATGATACTGCGCGACAGCGG
The DNA here is from genome assembly GCA_945916235.1 of uncultured Porphyromonadaceae bacterium. Classification (GTDB taxonomy): domain Bacteria; phylum Bacteroidota; class Bacteroidia; order Bacteroidales; family Muribaculaceae; genus UBA7173. Next base: position 15,901 of record CAMEGQ010000012.1, read on the forward strand.
AATCCCGACGGTGGACTATGTATGGTTTACCGACCGGCAGTGGTTCGCTCAGCGTGACGATCTGATTGAGCAGGTTGAGACCAAGCTCGGTTATCCCGTGATAGTGAAGCCCTCCAACCTTGGCTCCTCGATAGGTATCGGTTGTGCTCATAGCCGCGAAGAACTTAAACAGAAGGTTGACGAAGCCTCGCGCTACGCTTCGCGTATACTTGTGGAGCATATGATTGCAGATATGCAGGAGATCAACTGCTCAGTGCTTGGCGACTGCGACGAATATGCTACATCAGTGCTCGAAGAGCCGATTAAATCGTCGGAAATTCTGAGCTACGACGCAAAATATATGGGTGGCGACAAAGGGACAAAAGGGATGCAGGCTTCGGCGAAGAAATTCCCGGCTGATCTGCCTGAGGATGTCACCAAAGAGATTCAGCGACTGGCAGGGGAGACCTTCCGCGTGCTGGGATGCCATGGCGTGAGCCGAGTGGATGTGATGATTGACCGCAAGGACGGCAAAATCTATGTAAATGAGATTAACACTATTCCAGGTTCGCTTTCATTTTATCTCTGGGAGGGTACAGGCCTGCCTTTTGACAAACTGATGGACCGCCTGGTTCAGCTGGCAGTGAAACGCGACACCCATCGGCATCAGAAGACTTTCTCCTTCTCGGCAAACATCTTTGCTATGGGCGGAGGCGCCAAAGGTGGCATCAAAGGTGGTACAAAAGGCGCAAAAGCAGCAAGATAAGTCGCGTATTTGCAGGGCAAAGGCGAAATTGCTACCTTTGCACTCGAAAATTTTCAAATTAAAATCAACAACACTGAAAGATGAAATTTCCGGAATATAATTCTTTCAATCTCTCAAATATCAACAAGGAGGTGCTCGCCAAATGGAGCGCCGAGAACTTGTTTGAAAAGAGCATGACTACCCGCGAGGGGAATCCCACGTTCGTGTTCTTCGAAGGTCCTCCCTCGGCCAACGGTATGCCGGGTATCCATCATGTGATGGCCCGAACAATCAAAGATATCGTGTGCCGTTACAAGACCATGAAAGGCTTTCATGTGAAACGTAAAGCCGGATGGGATACTCATGGCCTTCCCGTGGAGCTTGGAGTCGAGAAATCGCTCGGCATCACAAAGGAAGATATCGGCAAAAAGATCTCGGTCGACGACTACAATGCAGCCTGCCGGCGCGAGGTGATGAAGTATACCAAGGAATGGACCACGCTGACTAAATCGATGGGCTACTGGGTCGATCTGGACAATCCCTATATTACCTACGATAACCGGTATATAGAGACTGTATGGTGGCTTCTGAATCAGCTGTACAAAAAAGGCTACCTCTACAAAGGATATACCATCCAGCCTTATTCACCGGCTGCCGGCACCGGCCTTAGCTCTCACGAGCTCAACCAGCCGGGATGTTACCGCGATGTGAAGGATACCACATGCGTGGCTCAATTCTTCTGCACAGATCCCAAGGAAGAGATGAAAGGTCATGGCGATGTGTTCTTCCTCGCATGGACAACCACACCATGGACCCTGCCTTCGAATACGGCTCTGGCTGTCGGGCCGGAAATCCAGTATAATGTGGTCCGCACTTTCAATCCCTATTCCGGAGAAGCTGAAACTGTGATTCTGGCAGATGCTCTTATGGGTCACTATTTCAACGCAAAGGCAGCAGACCTGAAACTTTCGGATTACAACAAGGGTGACAAACTTATCCCCTGGGAGGTAGTAACGACTCTTAAAGGTACAGATCTGGTCGGGATGCACTACCGCCAGCTGATTCCCTGGATGAATCCCGGAGATGGAGCATTCCGAGTAATTCCGGGCGACTATGTGACAACCGACGACGGTACGGGTATCGTACATATTGCCGGTACGTTCGGTGCCGACGACCTTCGTGTGTCGCGCCAGAACAATATTCCGCCGCTCACACTTATCGACATCGACGGGAACGTCCGTCCGATGGTCGACATGAAGGGCAGATTCTTCCCGATTGAGGATATTGACCCTGCATGGGTTGAAGCCAATGTAGATGTAGAGGCTTATAAGCCTTGGGCAGGCAAATATGTAAAGAACGCATATGACGCTACCAAGGGGCCGGATGACGAGACTCTTGATGTCGAGATCTGCATGTGGCTTAAACAAACCAACCGCGTGTTCAAGATCGAGAAACATGTGCATAGCTATCCGCATTGCTGGCGTACAGATAAGCCTGTGCTTTATTACCCGCTCGATAGCTGGTTCATCCGCACTACGGCAGCACGCGAGCGTCTGATGGAACTGAACAAGGGGATCAAGTGGAAACCGGCTTCGACAGGATCGGGCCGTTTCGGTAAATGGCTTGAGAACCTTCAGGACTGGAATCTGTCGCGCAGCCGCTACTGGGGCACTCCGCTTCCCATTTGGCGCACTGAAGACGGCAAGGAGGAGCTCTGCATCTCTTCGGTAGAAGAGCTTTACAATGAGATTGAAAAGGCTGTGAAAGCCGGGCTGATGAAGGAGAACCCTTACAAGGCTAAAGGTTTTGTTCCCGGCGACTACACCAAGGAAAACTACGAAAAGATCGACCTCCATCGTCCGTATGTTGACGATATCGTTCTTGTCTCAGAGTCGGGCCGTCCGATGAAGCGCGAGACAGACCTGATCGACGTATGGTTCGACTCAGGAGCGATGCCTTATGCTCAGATCCATTATCCCTTTGAAAATAAGGAAGGACTTGACAGCGGCGAACTCTATCCCGCAGATTTCATTGCCGAAGGCGTGGACCAGACCCGCGGATGGTTCTTCACTCTGCACGCCATTGCCGGCATGATTTTCGACTCAGCCGCTTACAAGGCAGTGATCTCCAACGGTCTGGTGCTTGATAAGGATGGCAATAAGATGTCGAAACGTCTGGGTAACGCCGTGAATCCGTTTGAAACCATCGAGGAATTCGGCAGTGACCCCGTGCGCTGGTATATGATTTCTAACTCGTCGCCTTGGGACAATCTGAAATTTGACAAGGAAGGCGTTCGCGAAGTGGCGCGTAAGCTCTTCTCGACGCTTTACAACACATATTCGTTCCTGGCACTGTATGCCAATGTCGACGGCTTCACCGGAGCAGAGCCTCAGGTGCCAGTCTCGGAGCGCCCCGAAATAGACCGATGGATCCTTTCGCTTCTCAACACTCTTATCAAAGAAGTGGAAAGCTCGCTGGAAGACTACGAACCCACTAAGGCTGCACGTGCAATCAACACATTCGTTAACGACAACCTCAGCAACTGGTACGTACGTCTTAACCGCAAGCGCTTCTGGGGCGGCGAAATGACCGCTGACAAGCTGTCGGCTTTCCAGACACTTCATACCTGTCTGACCACAGTAGCCCAACTGATGGCTCCGTTCTCGCCATTCTTCGCTGACCGTCTGTATCAGGATCTGATGGCGCCTGCAATGGATGCAAAGGGGGAGAAACCGGAATCGGTACATCTGTCGCTGTTCCCTGAGGTCAACGAAAGCCTGATTGATTCGGCGTTGGAAACAAGAATGAATCTGGCCCAGGTGATCACTTCTATGGTATTGGCACTTCGTCGCAAGGTCAATATCAAGGTCCGTCAGCCGCTGCATACACTGATGATTCCCGTGGGTTCCGAGCAGCAGAAGCATGATATTGAGGCTATGGCTCAGCTCATACTTTCGGAAGTGAATGTCAAGGATATCAAGTTTGTAAGCAATGAGGAAGGCGTTCTTGTGAAGCGCATCAAGGCAGACTTCAAGAAACTCGGTCCGAAACACGGCAAGATGATGAAGGCTGTGGCTGCTGCCATTTCGGCTATGACTCAGCATCAGATTATTGCTCTCGAAAAAGACGGGACGTTAGAGATAGATGTTGAAGGCCGGAAAGTGACGGTAGATGTCGCTGATGTTGAAATCCGCAATGAAGACATCCCCGGATGGCTTGTTGCGAATGAAGGAGCTGTGACGGTAGCTCTGGACGTTACCGTTACCGACGATCTCCGACGCGAGGGCATCGCCCGCGAGATTGTGAACCGTGTGCAGAATATCCGCAAGAGCCGTGACTATGACATAACAGCCAGAGTGAACCTCATTATCGATGCTCCCGAAGAGATTGACAATGCGGTGAAAGATTTTGGCGAATATATCTGCCGTCAGGTGCTCGCACTGTCGATCGTTTCCGGTAAGGTGGCTGACCCTGCCGAGGATGAGAAACTTGACCTTGACGGAGTAGCTGTCAACGTGAAGGTGACTTTGGCATGATGCTGAATTGGCTTCAACATTAAACCAAAGGGCTTCCGACGGAGTTATTATAGCAAAGGAAGCCTTAAATAGCCTTTATTTATTGTTTTAAACCTGAATTATCTTTCTATTGCATTATGTCCGACAAGAAACGCTACAGTGACGAGGAACTCGAAGAGTTCCGTCAGCTGATACAACAGAAACTCGACCGTGCCCGCAATGAATACGAAAAGTTGCGCGCAGAGGTGATGAATACCGACGGAAACGGCACAGCCGATACCAGCCCTACGTTCAAGGTGCTTGAAGAAGGCGCTTCGACCCTGTCGAAAGAGGAAGCTGTTAGGCTTGCCCAGCGTCAGGCACAGTTTATCAAACACTTGCAGGCAGCGCTTGTGAGAATCGAAAACAAGACCTACGGGATAGACCGCATTACAGGCGAACTTATTCCGAAAGAACGTCTGCGCATCGTGCCTCATGCCACTCTTAATGTTGATTCGAAGAATCAGAAGTAACACCATTTCCGCATACGGCGGCTGCAAAGTCAGCTGCCGTATGCGGCTACTTCATTCTTATCATCACATTTCTTGACCGACTTGAAAAAAATACAAAACAGAGGATGGTGGATCGCATTGATTGCAGTCGCCATTATCCTGGTTGACCAGATACTGAAAATCTGGGTCAAGACCCACTTTTATCTCGGAGAAAGCGTCGAAATATTCTCATGGTTCCATCTGGCTTTCATTCAAAACAACGGAATGGCTTTCGGATGGGAGATTGGGAGTAAGTTGATGCTCACACTGTTGAGAATATGTGCGGTTGTATTCCTTGTCTATTATTTATGGCGGATATGCGGGCGCAAGGAAGCCAAGACGGGCTATCTGGTATGTCTGGCGCTGGTGCTTGCAGGTGCGTTCGGAAATATAATCGACTGCGTATTCTACGGATTGATATTCAATAATCCGCTTCCTCCGGAGGTAGCTTCACTATTCCCTGCTGAGGGTGGATACGGGAGTGCTTTCCACGGATTGGTCGTGGATATGCTTTATTTCCCATTGTGCGATTGGTACTGGCCAGGCTGGATGCCTTGGGTAGGCGGCGAGCATTTCGTATTTTTCCGGCCGGTATTCAATATAGCCGACTCGGCTATCACTGTCGGCATGATCGCCATGATTCTGTTCTATTCCGGCCAGGTGGGAGCTGTACCTTTCCTCAAGTCCACTCAACTCAAAGCTGATGAATCAGCGGCAAAGACGGATTCACAGGACGCTCCGGATAAAGAGTAAGTGTAGATAAACTTTTACTTTAAGAAATATAGTCAAACGAAAGTGAAGCAGCTTGTTAATATATATCATTTGATTGCGAAGCCGTCTATTTTAGCGATGGCTTTGGCTATGCTGATGATATTTGTGTCAGGCTGTAAGAAGACTCCTGACTGGATAATCCAGCCGGAGGAGATGGCCCAACTCATGGCCGACGTCCATACGGCTGAGGCAGTGGTGGATTACAACTACAGTTCCTTTCCCACAGACTCGGCAAAGCAGGCGCTGAAGCAAAGCGTATTTGCAGCTCATGGCGTTTCGAGCGAACAGGTTGACACCTCGCTGGTATGGTACGGAAATAACATCGAGCAATATATCAAGGTCTACGACCGCACACTGGAGATATTGCAGGAACGTCAGGGCAAGTTTGCTTCGGCTACCAGTCAGCAGATGGCGGTGACGGGCGATTCTGTGGAGGTATGGAGCGGACCGCGAAGAGTGACTGTCAGGGAATCAATGCCTTCGAGAATAATAACATTCTCTATTCTTCCCGACAGCACATGGCGCAATGGCGATGTGTATTCACTTAAATTTAAGCCGATTAACCCACAGGGTAGGGTGGAGGCGCGTATTCTTGCCGATTATTCCAACGGAACAACGCGCTATATCGAGACGCCGAATACGGCCCGAATGCCGAACCATCGCCGCCTTCAGCTTGACAGCACCTTAACCCCGCTGCGAGTCTACGGATATCTCACATTTGAACCCGAAGAAGGGAGGATGTTTGAGGTAGACAGTATCTCTGTGGTCCGCGAGCGCCATCAGGTAGCCAAAGGATATTATTCCCGAGGGTTGAACTTTGATAATGGTATAGTATCCTCCGAGGAAGAAAGTGATTCCATTGATACTTCAGTTATTGAGGAGGAAGAAGATCACGGGCGCATACGTTTGGGTGGTGTGACCGGTCGACGTCATCGTTCCGAAGCTGTTGCATCTTCGGCCAACCGACCTGAAGCTTCGTCATCGAGTGCTTCGACAGAACATCGTCAGGGTGCTGCTGCTCATAAACCGACACAGCAACAACGCCGCGAGGCTCAGTCGAGACGCACTATACAACACGCTCAACCGAAAAAAGCCGGCGGAAAGGCCGCTGCACCAATGAAGGCTACAGATCAGCGTCCCAGGGTAAGAAACTGATCTCTGAATTTTAAGCTGAAATAAGATGCTGGTGGAATTGGTGGAGATAGTATCCTTGTATTCCGGTGAGCAACTGCGAATTACCCCCGGCCAACGTATGCTGGTAAGGTCGCTGAAATTCTGCGAAGCAGATTATGGTAAACTCACGACAATTGGGAGCCTTCAGCTGATTGAGCCGATAGGGGACAGGCGGATACGAGTGACCCCGTTTGACCATGAAACGGCCTCTACAGTGTTCGTAGACGATGAAGTGGTGGTTCGCGGGCGGTTAATCAAACCATTTTAAACGCCTGGAGTCGAAAGCAGGGCCCTCCTTGCAAACGCAGACATTCCCTTTGTCTTTTGTATCTTCTACACAACACAGGCAGGCGCCCAGACCGCAAGCCATCATGTTTTCAAGTGATACTTCGCAAGTAATCCCTTGCTGCTGAGCAATTTTAGCAACGCCTTTCATCATAGGGAGCGGTCCGCAACAGTAAATATAATCCCACTGTCCGGAAGAAAGTGCCGGGTTTGCGGTAACAAGTCCAGGAGTACCGGCAGAGCCGTCATCGGTAGAGATTATGACATCACCGTAAGAGCTAAACAGCTGCAGTTCAGTCAGTTCGGATGCGCTTTTGGCCGCTAACAGGAATGTTGGCTTAACGCCTTTATCCATAAGCTTTGTGCCAAGATATAGCAGCGGCGCCACGCCAACGCCACCGCCGACCAATAGCGGATGACATAAACCCTCGACCATAGAAAAGCCGTTACCGAGGGGAAGCACGATATTCAGGATTGAGTCTAACGGGAGATTGCGCAGGCAATTAGTGCCGGCTCCTGCGTTACGTACAAGCAGGAGCAACTCGTTGGCGTCTTCATCAACAAAATTGACGGAAATCGGTCGGCGAAGGAAAGTCGTCGGACTTTGTGAAATCTGAACCTCAACAAACTGGCCCGGCTGGATATTTGCATCTTTCAGAAGGAAAGACGAATCTGCAGGTCGAAGTCTGAGCAAACTGATATCGCCGGTAAGCTGTTCGTTGGATGTTAGTTTGAAATCCTTTTCAAATTTATTTGATTTCTGGAGTTGTGCGCGGGATTCCATTTAGGTTGTGAGATTGAGATATTATGAGATGGTCGAAGCCTGGAAAATCTGATTAGCTATTTTCAACATGCGAATTTACGTAAATTATCGCGCATTCCGAAATTTATATAATATTCGCATAATAGGGGTTATGTCAAATACAGTGTTATAGAGGTATGGAAAGCTCCCCCAACACATCGAAATGGCAAAATGGTTATCATGCCTTTCCAGCCTGCCCTTCAAGCGGGAGCATTAAGAAATTCTTTTAAGCATGAGATTATAAAAGCTGCCACAGATTTTAGGCGCTGAGAATCGCCTGAATCTGTAGCAGTAGAGATTTGTTCGGAAATATGGCGTTTATTCGATGTCAAGTGCCATATAGTGCTGATACGGATGGTCACAAGCCGGACATTGTTTTGGCGGTTCTTTGCCTACGAAGTGGTAACCGCAGACAAGACACTCCCATGTGATGTCGTGATCGCGTTTCCATACGGTGCCCGCTTTCACCTGATCCAGATAAGTCTGAAATCTCTGCTGATGGTGTGCCTCAATTTTGGAGATGGCTTCGAAATGGTCAGCAATTTCGGGGAAACCCTCCTCGCGTGCTATAAGGGCTGCTTCAATGTAAGCTTTCACACCTTCAACACGCTCTTCATTAATGGCAATCTGAAGGTTTGTAGCGGTGTCGGCAATCTTGTCGGCGTCGACAATTGAAGTACATTCTACCTGACCCTGCTCCAGAAGCTTCATGAACACTTTGGCGTGATGAAGTTCGTTGGCGGCAGTTTCCTCAAATACTTTCTGAATAGGAAAATAGTTTTCCTTTTGAGCCTGCTGAGCATAAAACATATAGCGGGCATACGATTGTGATTCATTCATATAAGAATTCACAAGATTCTGCTCCGTACGGGTGTCTTTGATGCTCCGAGCCTGTGCGGCTGAAGATGTAGTGTTAGACATAATATAATGATATTTAGTTTGTTGACAATGATGCCCGTCTTTCTGCCTGCGTCTATTAAAGTAACATTTAAATCCGGCTTTTATTTACCTCGGGCGGGTATTGCATGATTCGGAATTAATTCGTAATTTTGGAGGTAAGATTGCTCTCCCCTGTCCCGAATGCGTCTAAATCGTGCGTGCATGGGATAAACATTTTATAATCAGAAACTAAACGAACTCGATATATGAAATTTAATGTTGCAAGCAAAGCTCTGTATGCCACTCTGGCAGGTGTGAGCAAGGTGATCAATTCCAAGAATTCTATTACCATTCTGGACAATTTCCTTTGGAAAGTGGAAGACAATATGCTTAAAATTACAGCGTCTGATACGGAAAACACCCTGTCGGCCACCTTGCCTATCAGCGATGTGGATGGCGAAGGCAGTTTCTGCGTCAATGCACGCCGCATTTGCGATATAGCGAAAGAGCTTCCCGACATTGATGCCAAGATTACGGTGGATGAAAACACCCACGCCATGCAGATTGAATTCCCCGGTGGGGTGTTTGACATGATGACTCTCGAAGGCATCGAATATCCGCGTACTATCGAGGAGGAAAATCCCGAACAGACTATGACCATCGAAATTTCCGGAAGCGCATTGGTTCATGGTATCGAAAATACGATATTTGCAGCCGGTACAGATGAGATACGACCCCAGATGATGGGTATTCTCTGGGATATCCATCCCGAAGGTATCACTTTCGTAACGACCGATACACGTCGACTTGTTAAATATGTCGACAACAACTATGCCCCCGGCATCACGGCCTCGTTCATCTTCCCTATTAAGCCTGCTGTAATCCTCAAGGCGCTGGTTGGTAAAGAAGAGAAAGTCACCATCTGCATCTCCACTCATAGCGCCATATTCTCCACGGAAAATCTGACACTTAACTGCCGTTTCATCAAGGGTAAATACCCCGACTACAACCGCGTGATTCCCAAGTCGAACCCTTACGAGGTGATAGTTGACCGCGCGGCTGCCCTGACAGCCCTTCGCCGCGTATCGGTCTGCACCGATCCCTCTCATGGTCTGGTAAAATTCCGCTTTGCCAACGACAAAATGTACCTGAAGGTAGACGATCCCAATATGAACACCTTCGCCCACGAGGAAGTGCCCTGCGCATTCTCCAGCGACCATGAAATCGTGATCGGATTCAACGCCAATTATCTGATAGAAATCTTCACGACCCTCTCCACTGACAACGTAGTAATCTGCCTGGCAGATTCGTCGCGCCCCGGCCTTTTCCAGCCCGACGAAAATCCTGCAAATACGGAACTCGTGATGCTCCTGATGCCTATGGGGATTCAGGAATTCTAAGGATAGAAACGAAAACGACACGGAGAGATGAAGCTTAAGCTCACGCGCCCGGTAATGTTTTTCGATCTGGAAACTACGGGCACAAATATCACCACCGACCGTATCGTGGAAATCTCCATGATAAAGATGTTTCCAGACGGGTCAGATGTTCAGCGCACGATACGCGTGAATCCCGGACGTCATATCCCGGAGGAGGCTACCGCGGTGCATCATATCACAGATGAGGATGTGGCTGACAAACCGCATTTTTCGGATATTGCAGCCCAGTTGGCTCAGAGTTTTCTCGGGTGTGATATTGCCGGATTTAATTCCAACCGCTTTGATGTGCCGATGCTGTCGGAAGAATTTGCCCGCGCCGGAGTGAATTTTGATTTCACGGAGCCAAAATTTATTGATGTACAGACGATTTTCCACAAGAAGGAACAGCGCACCCTTTCAGCAGCCTACCGCTTCTATTGCGGAAAGAATCTGGAGGATGCTCACTCGGCTAATGCTGATACCCGAGCCACGTTGGAAGTGCTTCTCGCCCAGCTTGAACGATACGAAGACTTGCCGGATGATGTAGCCGGTCTTTCGGAATACTCATCCCAGCAGCACAATGTAGATTTGGCCGGGCGACTGGTCTATGATGACCAGCACCGCGAAGTGATTAATTTCGGAAAATACAAAGGCCAGCTGGCTGCAGACGTATTGCACGACAACCCCGGATATTTCAACTGGATTCAGCAGGGAGATTTTCCCAATGATACCAAGCGTATCTTCACAGCTATAAAGATGCGCGCCCAAAAGGGATAATCCATTTAGTATCATCGGTATATGAAGGATAAGCATATCGTATTGGGTGTAACCGGCGGAATCGCGGCCTATAAATCGGCTCAGCTTGTGCGCCTTTTTGTCAAGGCCGGAGCCAAGGTACAGGTAGTAATGACCCCATCGGCCCGGGAGTTTATTACGCCGCTTACTCTCTCTACGCTCAGTCAGAACCCTGTAATCACGGAGTTCTTCACAGCCAACACCGGAGAATGGCACAGCCATGTGGATCTCGGTCTGTGGGCTGATGCATTTGTTGTAGCACCCGCAACAGCCTGCACGATAGCCAAGATGGCGACCGGTGTGGCTGACAATATGCTTGTGACTTCATATCTTTCCACCCGCGCTCCGCGCTTTATCGCTCCGGCAATGGATTTCGATATGATGCGCCATCCCTCTACCCTACGCAATCTGGCTACACTGGAGAGCGATGGAGTGCATACTATCGAGCCTGCTGATGGCGAACTTGCCTCGGGGCTGGTCGGGAAAGGGCGGATGGCTGAACCGGAGGAGATATTCCAGGCTATCAAGACTTTTTTTGATGCAGAGCGGCCTGCCTCCCGTCTTGAAGGGAAGAAAGTGCTTATTACCGCCGGGCCGACACGCGAACGGCTGGATCCGGTGCGCTATATAAGCAATTTTTCTTCCGGAAAGATGGGCGTAGCATTGGCAGATGAAGCTGCATCGCAAGGAGCCGAAGTAGAATTGGTGCTGGGACCATGTGCGGTCTCCCCTACCAATAAGAATGTTAACGTCACTAAGGTAGAGTCGGCTCTCGAGATGTACGACGCATGCGAACGGATATTCCCGACATCGGATGTGGCAATAATGGCTGCGGCAGTGGCAGATTATCGTGTGGAGAATCCGGCCGAAAAGAAAATCAAGCGTGAGCATTGCGACTGTCCCGAGCTTCATCTTGTGAAAAACCCCGACATAGCCGCATCTTTGGGCAAAGTTAAAAAATCTTCACAGTTGCTGGTGGGTTTCGCTCTGGAAACAGACAACGAGGCGGAAAATGCTCTTGGAAAAATGGCTCGCAAAGGCCTGGATATGATAGTATTGAATTCTTTGAAAGATTCAGGCGCCGGTTTTGGAACCGATACGAACAAGGTGACTGTATTTACTGCCAAAGGTGAAGAAATAGCTTTCGGGCTTAAAAGTAAGCAAGAAGTGGCCCGCGATATCGTTAATATAATAGCGGACAAGATTTAACCATCCGCATCCGATATTATGAATTTCAGAGCCAAGACCACATATCCCAAGTCGATAATATTCAGGCTGCTGATGACATTCGCAGCATTGCTCGCCATGCCTTTTTACGGACAAGGCCAAGAGCTGAATTGCGAAGTGACAGTGAATACCTCCCAACTGCAGAATGTAAGCAAGGAGGTGTTTGAAACCCTTCAGGAAGCCATACGCGAATATTTCAACGAAACACATTTTACCAACGATCAATATGCGGTAAATGAGCGTATTGACTGCCGTTTTTTCCTCACTGTGGCAGAATACGACGGTGAGACGGTAAAAGGTGATATCCAGATTCAGTCGAGTCGCCCGGTCTATAATTCAACGTATACCACTACAATCCTGAATTTTAAGGATAACAAGGTGGAATTCACCTATCATCAGGGGGAGCTGCTGAATTTTACCGTCAACACTATGGAAAGCCAGCTCACGGCTATCCTGAATTTCTACGCTTACTTCATTATTGCCCTTGATCGTGACACCTTCGCCCCCAACGGAGGTGACGAGGCCTACGAACGACTGAAAATGATAGTCCAGATGGCCCAGTCATCGGGCGAAAGCGGATGGAAAGCTTTCGAAGACAAGCGCAATCGCTCAGCCCTCCTGTCAGCTTTTATCGATCCTGCCAATGCGGGCAACCGACAGATGCTTTACGATTATCACCGGCTCGGCCTGGATGAGATGTTTCTTTCTCCGGATAAGGGACGCGCCAAAATCACTTCATCGCTTGAAAATCTGCAGAAAGTCTATTCGGTGGATCCTATGAACGTGTCACTGCCTCTGTTTAAAGACGCAAAGCTCGACGAACTTGTGAATATCTACACCAAGGCGTCGCAGACCGAGCGCGATAAAGTGTATGAGTTGCTACAACCCATCTATCCTACGGAGATGAAACGCCTGAGAATGATAAAATCAGGAACGAACAAGGAGCAGTAAGTGGTTGAGGACCAGCAGTGGCCGATAAAACTTTGAATCGATGATTGAATCTCTACACATATCAAATTACGCTTTGATTGAGACGCTTGACATCAGGCTCTATCCCGGATTGAACATAATCACGGGAGAGACCGGAGCGGGCAAATCGATAATCCTTGGAGCACTCGGGCTGCTGATGGGTGAAAGAGCTGATCTCAGTGCAATGCGATCAGGGGAAGAAAAGACTGTAATAGAGGCTACTTTCACTGCCACCGGAGAGACGGCTATAGAGGAGTTTTGCAAAGAAAACGATATTGACTGGAGCGATGATTCTATCATTCTCCGGAGAGAAATTACTTCATCAGGCCGTTCGCGTGCTTTTATCAACGACTGCCCGGTCAATCTTGCCAAACTTCAGACCGTGGCTTTACAGCTGATAGATATTCATTCTCAGCATCAGAATCTTTTGCTCGCCTCACCGCCTTATCAACTGAGGATTATCGACTCTCTTGCAGCCAATGATGCGGGTCTGATGGCTTATTCCACCTTATATTCCGAATATCGCTCAGCTTTGCGCCGATACAGCAAGGAAAAACGCTCGATAGAGCAGACCAGAGCTGATGAGGATTTTTTGCGGTTTCAGTATGAGAAACTGGCAGAAGCCAACCTTCAGGCCGGCGAACTTGACGAGCTGGAGCACGAACGAGATCATCTATCGAACATATCCGATTTACGAACGACGCTCGAATCTCTTACGGAGGCTCTGTCGGATGGGGAGTATAATGCTATCGACCTGCTTAGAGAGGCGGAGGACCGATGCGCCGATGCTGTTGATTTGATTGAGGATGCTAACGACCTTCAGATGCGTCTGGCCAATGTCAGGATTGAGCTTCAGGACATTGCAGACACTTTTGCGGGACATAATTCGGAGCTTAACGCTGACCCAGAACGACTTGAAGCTATTGAAGCACGTATCAGTCAGCTTTCTGACCTGCTGAGGCGCCATGGAGTCGAGACTATTGAAGAGCTGATTGCCGTCAGGGATAGCCTGGCGGAAAAACTGGAAGCTCTCGACTCGGCGGATGAACTGCTTCGTCAGTATGCCAAGGCGGCAAAAGAAGCCAAGGTTAAAGCCACACGTGCCGCCGAACAGATATCTGCCCGCCGCAAGGCAACGGCCGAGGAATTCGCACGTATTCTCAAAGAGCGCGCAGTGCCTCTCGGCATGAATAATCTGTGTGTAAGTATCGAGGTGACATCTACCGAGCTCTCCCCTACCGGCGCCGACGCTGTAGATTTCAAATTCGCCTTTAACAAGAATCAGCAGCTATTGCCGGTGGGTAAAACGGCTTCCGGAGGCGAAATCTCGCGCCTGATGCTTTCGATAAAATCGATCGTTGCGGATAAGATGCGCCTGCCTTCGATTATATTCGATGAAGTAGACACAGGGGTGTCGGGCGATCTGGCCGACCGTATGGGCGCACTCATGAAGCAGATATCGCAGAATATTCAGGTGATAGCTATCACCCATCTGCCTCAGGTAGCCTCAAAGGGAGCACATCACTTTAAAGTATTCAAACATGATACGGAGCAGGCTACTGTGACGCGTATTCTCGAACTTAACAACGACGAGCGCATCTCTGAACTTGCAGCCATGCTCTCGGGTTCAATAGTTAATGACGCTGCCATAGCCAACGCTAAAGCCCTGCTTGAGGCTAATGCAGACTGACAAATGAATTTAAGTATATGCTTGACAAGACAGATTACATATATGGTATCCGTGCGGTGATTGAAGCCGCGCAGTCGGGTAAAGAGTTTGACAAAGTGCTCGTGAGCAATGATCTTCACGGAGATCTCGCCCGCGAACTGATGGGAGTGCTCAAAGAGCATGGCATTCTTATCAAGAAAGTGCCGGCTGAACGCATCGACCGCATAACCCGCCGCAACCATCAGGGTGTGCTTGCCATCCTTTCGGCAGTGACCTACGATTCGCTGGCCAACGTCGTGCCTCAGATATTCGAACAGGGGAAGGTGCCGCTGATCGTACTGCTTGACGGCCTGACGGATGTTAGAAATTTCGGGGCTATCGCACGTACGTGTGAGTGTGCCGGTGTGGATGCCATCGTCATAGCCCGTCGAGGCGGTGTCAGCGTCAATGCCGACGCAATGAAGACCTCGGCAGGAGCATTGAATTATCTGCCGGTATGCCGCGAAACCGGACTGGTCAATTCGATAAAATATCTGCACGACTGTGGCTTTCAGGTGGTTGCCGCTACTGAAAAAGGCGCTATGGAATATACCAAGGCTGATTTTACCCTTCCTACGGCTATAGTGATGGGCGCTGAGGATGTCGGAATATCGGAAGATGTGTTGCGTCTGTGCGACGTAAGAGCCGCTATCCCACAGCTCGGCCGCATCGGATCGCTGAATGTTTCGGTGGCTGCCGGAGTGATGATTTATGAAGCTGTGCGTCAGCGCGGCGAATAATCAGCGTGATAAAAATCCGAAGCCTAAAATTGCATCGTAAATAATAATTGCTAACTTTGCAATAACAGAACACCAAAACTAATTCATTATGAAGAAGCACAACTTCTACGCAGGGCCTTCTATTTTGAGTCCCTACACGATCAAAAACACGGCAGATGCAGTGATTAACTTTGCTGACACCGGGCTGTCGATTCTTGAGGTATCCCACCGTTCGAAGGAATTTCAGGCTGTGATGGATGAGGCTCAGGCTCTCGTAAAGGAACTGCTTGAAATCCCCGAGGGCTACCATGTACTTTTCCTCGGTGGCGGAGCAAGCCTTCAGTTTGCCATGGTGCCCTTCAATCTGCTTCAGACGAAAGCCGCATATCTTGACACCGGCGTCTGGGCTCATAAGGCTATTAAAGAGGCAAAGCTTTTCGGCGAAGTTGACGTAGTAGCATCGTCTGAAGACCGCAACTACAATTATATACCGCGCGGATATAAAGTTCCTGACGACGCAGACTATTTCCACTATACAACCAACAACACCATTTACGGTACGGAAATCCGCAAAGATCCTGATACCAAGGTGCGTCTGGTAGCCGATATGTCGAGCGACATTTTCTCCCGTCCGGTGGATGTGGCAAAATATGACATTATTTATGCTGGTGCACAGAAGAATCTTGCCCCGGCCGGTGCTACCCTGGTTATCGTACGCGAGGATGCTCTTGGCAAAGTCACCCGCCCCATCCCTACGATGCTCAACTATAAGACTCACACCGACAAAGGCTCGATGTTCAACACTCCTCCGGTGCTCCCGATCTACAGCGCTTTGCAGACACTTCGCTACTACAAGGAAGTGGGCGGCATCAAGGAACTTGAGAAACGTGATCTTGCGAAAGCTGCCAAACTTTACGAAGCTATCGATTCCAGCCGGATTTTCACAGCCACGGTGCCCAACCATGACGACCGCTCAATTATGAACGTCTGCTTCGTGCTCCGTCCCGAATATGCCGACCAGGAGAAAGCGTTTATGGATTTCGCTACCTCGAAGGGTATCGTAGGTATCAAGGGCCATCGCTCCGTAGGCGGTTTCCGCGCATCACTCTACAACGCTCTGCCTATGGAAAGCGTAGATGTGCTTGTAAGCGCAATGAAGGAATTCGAAGCTAAACTTTAAAAGTATTGAGGCTATGAAAGTGCTTGTAGCTACAGAGAAGCCGTTCGCAGCCGTGGCTGTCGACGGAATCCGCAAGGTGACCCAGGAGGCCGGATATGAACTCGAACTCCTTGAGAAATATTCGTCAAAGGCTGATCTGCTGAAAGCGGTAGCTGATGCAGACGCTTTAATCGTCAGAAGCGATAAAGTAGACGCTGAAGTTATGGATGCTGCCAAACAGCTGAAAATTGTGGTACGTGCAGGCGCCGGTTACGACAATATCGATCTCGCATCGGCCACTGCCCACGGCGTATGCGTTGAAAATACCCCCGGCCAGAACTCCAATGCTGTGGCTGAGCTGGTGTTTGGTATGGCTGTGATGGCCTTCCGCAATATGTATGATGGTACCTCAGGCCGCGAGCTTAAAGGAAAACGCCTCGGCATCCATGCTTTCGGCCAGGTGGGCCGCAATGTTGCGCGGATTGCAAAAGGCTTCGGCATGGAGGTGAGTGCGCTCGACCCCTATTGCCCTGATGAGGTTATGGTGGAAGCCGGTGTAAAGCCTGTTCATTCTGTCGAAGAGCTTTATAAAAACAATGATGTAGTATCGCTCCATATTCCGGCTACGGATGAAACCCGCGGATCGGTAGGTTATGATCTTGTCACTCTTCTGCCTAAGAAAGGTTTGCTCATCAACACCGCACGCAAGGAAGTGATTGATGAGGCAGGTCTGGAAAAGGCACTCGCCGAACGCGACGACCTGAAATATGTAGCTGATATCCGCCCGGATATAGCTGATCAGCTTGCTGAAAAATTTGCCGGCCGCGTGTTCTTTACACCCAAGAAGATGGGAGCACAGACTGCAGAGGCTAACATCAACGCCGGAATTGCAGCTGCCAAGCAGGTGGTGGCATTCCTCCGCGATGGCATTGATAAATATCGCGTGAACCGCTGAATCACCTCCGGAGCTTCATTGGCCTGAGATAGATTAATACAACACTAAGATTAATCGCTATGTCGCTGATTACCACTGATAAATTAGGTTGCCGTCTTTTAGTCGAATCGCTTAATTCTTATGGTATCCGCGACATAGTGGTATCCCCTGGTAGCCGCAACGTGCCGCTGATAATGGCGGCAGCGCGTTGCGGCTATTTTCGTATCCATGAAGTGATTGACGAGCGCTCGGCAGCTTTTATAGGATTGGGAATAGCAGAGATTTCAGGATTGCCTGTAGCGCTCATCTGCACCTCAGGCACTGCATTGCTCAACTATGCTCCGGCTGTCGCAGAGGCTTATTATAAACAGTTGCCGCTGATTGTGGTAAGTGCCGACCGGCCTCGGGAGTGGATTGATCAGCTTGATTCTCAGACTATTCGTCAGCCTGGTGCGCTTTCGAATATTGTCAGGGACACAATCAGTATCAAAGCGGAAATCAGTGATGAAGAGCAGCAACGCTATGTCAACAGATTGTTGAATCAGGTATTGAGCACTGCCATCGGCGGTGGTGCTGGAACTTGTTCCGGCCCGGTACATATCAATGTGGCCATTTCCACTCCATTGAATAAGGAGTCTCGGGTTGAGGGCGCCCAAGCCGAGTTCCACCGGATACACAGGAGCTATTTGCCTGATAATATTCCCGTGGATATGGCCCGCGAGTATGCCCGGCGTCTTTACGGCCATAAAGTTCTGATTGTGGCCGGATGTATGCCACCTTCAGCCAAACTTACCTCTGCCATGGCCCGGCTCGCTTCATTGCCGGGGATTGCTATTGTGGTCGAAGGGCTTGCCAACATTCACGCGGGGAATGTAATTCAGGTAAACGAGGAGGATATTAAGAATAAACTTTCGCATCCGGAACAAGACGAATCGCTTCGCCCTGATATTCTGGTTTATACTGGAGGTGCGATAGTGTCCGGAAGGTTGAAGCAACTGCTCCGGCGCTTAAAACCTGAGGAAAGTTGGCGTATCGGTGCAGACGATAATCTTATTGATACGTTCATGTCGCTCACCGAGCAGGTTGAAATTTCGGCCGATGGATTTTTCCCGCGTGTGGCGGGCGCGTTAGGACATCTTAACCGAATCAACCCATACGTTTCTCATTATTCCAGATTGTGGACGCCTGAGGCTGACAAGATGCCTGTCTGCGATGATTGGTGGAGCGGTGCAGCCGTCAAGGCTATTCTCAAATCCATACCCTCCGAATGGAATCTGCAGTTGAGCAACGGACTAAGTGTGCGTCTTGCTGAGCGTTGCCCGCTCGCCCGTATCCATCGTGTCGATTGCAATCGCGGAGTCAGCGGCATCGATGGCTCTACGTCAACAGCCGTTGGAGCATCGCTTGCATACGGTAGTCCTACCTTGCTGATTTCGGGTGACATGAGTTTTCAATACGATCTGGCGGCATTAAGCTCCACTCTGCTCTCTCAGAAATTGAAAATGGTAGTGCTGTCCAACGGCGGAGGTGGCATTTTCCACTCGATTTCGTCGACCCGCTGTCTGAAAGAGCTGCCGATGCTCAATGGTCAGCTGCGACTGCCGCTTCGCCAGATATCTGAGGCCTATGGCTGCCTGTATCTCAGAGCTGAAAACTTCAGCCAGCTGAAGGCTGCCATTTGCGGCCTTATATGCGAATCTGGGCGCCCGGTGATTATGGAAGTCGTTTCAGATGCGGCAAACGATGCAAAATATCTGATTTAGTGGCATTGAAGCCAAAAATGTTTTAGTCGTTTTGGGCGAAAATAGCTTTAAGTGCGGTAGCCAATTGGTCGGGGCACGAAGTGGGCTTGGCTCCGCATCGGATACCTTCCAGCCGTTTAATCACATTTTCGGGCTTTTGTCCGCGGATTAATGCGGAAATACCTTGGAGATTGCCATTGCAACCACCTACGAACGATACGTCGCCGATTACTCCGTTTTCAATCTCGATTTCAATAAGGCGAGAACATGTGCCTTGGGTTTTGTATTGGTATTTCATTGTGTGATAGTGAATTGGTAGACTATTATTTGTTGAGAGTGCGACGTCGGATTTTCCCGTTGGCAGTTCGCGGCAGGGAGTTGACAATCAATATGTTCTTAGGCTGTTCATACTTGCTGAGCACCTGTTGGCAAATTCCGGCGATATTAGCTGAAAACTCGAGTTGATTTAGCTCCAAGGTGTCGGAAGGCGCTTCTACCATCAGTTCGACCGCTTCGCCCCATTTGGGATGCATCATCGGCTGAATCAGAAACGGATAGCGGATGTGCGGGGCCAGTTTGCGTTCAATCTGTTCAGGAAAGAGTTTTATTCCCCCGCTGTTGATTACATTATCAAAGCGTCCAAGCCATCGGAATTGCGTCGGAGAGATGAGATCCACAAGGTCGTTTGTAATCAGAGTCCCGACTGACAGATGTGATGCATTGACAATCAGGCATCCGCGGGAGTCAACTGCGAAGTTGACTCCGGGCATTGCCTCATAGAGGTCTGATCCGATCGGCCTTAAAGCTACATGGGAGCAGGTTTCGGTCATGCCGTAGGTGGCAAAACTTTTCCATGGCGCAGACGCAAGCATCTCCTCCTGCGCAGGCGATAATGGGGCACCGCCGACTATTACATTCCGGAGACCGCGGGCGGCGTTCTGATTGCGGCAGAGTGACTCAACCATTGACGGGACGATAGCCATAAGATCCACTACGCCATAGTCTTGGGTATATGGCCGGTTTGACGGCGTCTCTGTAATCAGGCGGCATCCGGCTTCATCCGCTCTCACTGCCATCATCTTTCCGGCGATATATGAGGCGGAGAGCGGACAAAGAAGAGCAGAGTCAGAGCCGATGCCGAATCTTTTATTTGTTGCCTCGGCGGAGGCGCGCATATCCGACTTTTTGAGCAGAATTGTCTTTGGCGCTCCGGTAGATCCGGAGGAATGAGCCTCTATCATTTCCGACTGCCGGCGCCACTCGCTCATAAATTCCGCAAACTCTTCGCTCAATATGGATTCAGGCATGTTCATTTCCAAGTTAAAGTATCCTGATTATACACCGTATCGGCATCGGCATTGGAACTGATAGCCTGCTTATCAAACCATAATTGCTCCCCTTCAAGCCTAAGCGGCGCGGGAAAATTCTTTAAATAAAGCATTCCCGTACCCAATCCTTGCGGCATGTTTGGGTTATATCGGCTTACCCACTGTGCTATAGCTGAAAGTCCGATGTTGGATTCAAGGGCGGAGGTGGCCCACCACCCTATTCCAAGTTCTTTTGCAATCTGAATCCATCGATCGGCTTCTGTCAGGCCTCCGCAAAGCGATGGTTTGAGAATGATGTATTGCGGGCCTATGGTTTCCAGCATTTTGCGCTTGAGGGGGTCGGGGCGAGTCCCGATGAGTTCTTCATCAAGAGCAATCGGAATCGGCGATGCGTCAGCAATTTTCCGCATCTGCTCCCACTGTCCGGCTCGGATAGGCTGTTCGATGGAGTGAATTTCAAACTCAGACAGCCGTTGGAGCCGCTGGAGAGCATTATCGGCCGAAAAGGACCCGTTGGCGTCGAGACGCAGTTGGATGTCATCCGCTGAAAATACCCTGCGTATGGTCCGGAGAAGATCTACTTCATCGTCAAACCGGATACCTCCGATTTTCAGTTTGATGCAGCGAAAGCCTTGTTCCAGTTTCTGGCGGATGCGCCCGGCCATGGTGACTTTATCCCCCATCCAGACCAGTCCGTTGATGGTCAGCGGGCTCTCTTGGCGCGTATATGGAGTGTCGTAGAGCGAGTAGCCATCTTTTCTTGAAAGCGATAGAATAGCGACTTCCAGTCCGAAGCGGATGGAGGAAGCCTGCGGCATAATATCTAACAGATGATTTTGGAGATCATCAACTGAATTGGCTGCAAGGCGGTTTATCCCCGAGCACAGGTCCATAAGATGACTGGAATACTCGGGAGTATCCTCTGCACTTAATCCTCGAAACAGGGCGCACTCCCCTATACCCGAGCGCCCCGACTGTGTGTCAGTCAGCCTCAAAAGATAGCTTTCTTTTGTGTGCATCGTTTGGCGCGAGGTGATGGCTGCTTCTTTGAATGTTAGAAGTATCGGAGCGAAACTGGCCTGAATCATATTCTTAAACTGGATATCGGGATGCTATGGACGTTTTAGCCCGGGAATTTGGGGAACTGGTCGAAGTCGGGATCGCGCTTTTCCAGAAAAGCGTTTTTACCCTCCTGGGCTTCGGGCATAAGGTAATATAGCAGCGTGGCATCGCCCGCAAATTCCATCAGGCCGGCCTGGCCATCGAGTTCGGCGTTAAGTGCACGCTTAATCATGCGGATTGCCATCGGGGAGCGTTTGAGTATCGTCTCACACCATTCGACTGTCTCGTCTTCTAGGCGTTCTAAGGGCACTACGGCGTTGATCATCCCCATCTCCAGAGCTTCTTTGGCCGTATACTGACGGCATAGATACCAAATCTCGCGAGCCTTCTTCTGCCCTACGCACCGGGCGAGATATGACGAGCCGAATCCGGCATCAAAACTGCCGACCTTCGGCCCAGTCTGGCCAAACCGCGCATTCTCGGAGGCAATAGAGAGATCGCAGACCACATTCAGTACATTTCCTCCACCGATGGCGTAGCCGTTGACCATGGCTATTACCGGCTTGGGGATGGATCGTATAGCTTTGTGCAGTTCAAGCACGTTGAGTCGAGGTGTGCCGTCGGCATCTATATAGCCACCTTGACCTTTGTAGTTCTGGTCGCCGCCCGAACAGAAGGCTTTATCGCCTGCGCCGGTCAGGATAATAACGCCGATTTCGGGCGTATTGCGGCAGTAGTTCATCGCATCAAGCATCTCGAAATTGGTCTGCGGGCGAAATGCATTGTAGACCTTCGGACGGTTGATGGTGATTTTTGCTATCCCCTTATATTGCTCGAAGAGGATATCCTGATACTTTTTGATGGTTGTCCATTGACGCATAATGTGATATTTTAATTCACTGAAAAAAATCCGGAGCAGAGGCAAGCACGGTGTCTGTAGCTCTGTTCCGGATTCTATAAGAATGCCACACCAAAGGATGCGATGAAACTCCAGAGGACAGGATTTGAGCTCTCTTCGCACTTTGTAATCCTCCGGCCACATGACTTTCGTCATGCGCTCTCCGGTCTAAGACCGGAGCTAAGGCCCGCCATTGTACGTCGAGTGTGTCTCGGTATTTCACCAAAATTTGATGAGTTTCCCAATCAACTTTGATGCGGCAATGTTTTCAATGTCCGTTTGATTTGATAACGCAAAGATAATATTTCCGGTTTAAATTCCCATCATTTTCCTATGGAAAAATCTCAACTCCGGTTTCAATCCTTGGGCAATCTTTGCGTTTGGTATCGCCCCATAGCTATGCTGGGAGGCTTAGTGAAGAATCAGCTTGGCGGGTTTGAAGCCGTTGGCAGTAAGGATATATACACCTTCGGCATAATCGCTTAAATCATACGATGCGCCTTCTGAAGAAAGCCGGAACCGGCGGCCGGCCATATCCGTCAGGGCAACCTGCGTATCTTCGGGGAGATTCTCAATGGTGAGAGTGCGCCCGTTTAGTGCGAACGAAATCCCGGAAGCTGTCGTGGTTGCGACGATTCCCGTAGGCACCACGTTTTTCGTGGTTATCTTATAGGCTGCTAAACCGGTGCCCGGAGCGTACATATAAAGAGTTGTGGAGACATCATGCGTGTCATTCTCGGGAGCTTCCGCCTTGACTTTCCCCGTCTCCGTTGAATAGTATGTGGTCATAGCCGGTGCGGTATCTGCGGAGGGAGCCACCGAGCTTTCTGTCAGCACTATCTCGCGCATAGCACTAAAAGTGTCTCTCTCCTCGGGTACAGCAAAAGGAGTTTGGGGCACACGCCAAAGCGGGTAACTTCCGGAAAAACTCTCGGCGTCGGGCATCTCCATAATCTGGAAATCAGTGCCGTTTGCGGTGTTGCATTGAGCTCCGAAAGCTGCAAGCACATGACCATTGTGTATAAAGGGGTAGAATCCGCGGCACTGATCACACTGGATATTGCTGAACCAGGAGGTATTCTCCAGATAAGAGCTAAACGAGGCATTCTCTGCAGTGTGCATTTCCGCTGTCTCGAGATCAAATACTGCCGGACCTACGAATTCTTTATGCTGCTTATGGTCGTTAGTCAGGATTATCAGATTCTCTTTCCCGGGGAAAGGCGCGCAATCTCTGTGTGAGAACCTGCTTTCATCGTAGAAATGATGAATTATATTGCTTTGTGTCAACGACTCCTGAGTAATAGTCGCATATATGAAATCGTGCTGATAAAGGTGTCCCTTATTTTCTCCAGCTATGTCAGTTGGTGCACCAATCAGAGTTTTGAACGAATAGGAATTATTGACTACATCACCTTTGATGTGGTCAATACGGTCCATAAACAAAAAATTAATGATATTCGTATTGCTATTTTTATAAGAGCCAAGGATGAAGGAATATGAAATCCGAACAGCTCCCTTAGCGGTCCAATCCTCATTAACAGGCTGAAGACATACGTAAATCTTGAACGTTTTATTCGATTGTATCTGGGCTGCCAAATATGCCACTACAATATTTCCAGCATCATCGGTGGTTATAAATGGGTCGGTACGACGGTCACATTTTGAAATATCATTTCCGAGGGGGAATTTAAGGTCTGTCTTTTCCTCAATCAGCGATCCATCTGAGCATGAAAAGGTCCTAAGGGTTATACCACCTTTAAATACGGCGATACACTGATATAATTTATCGCCAATTTTGACCATCGACATCTGGTTTTCGTTGGCGTCACTGTTGGTCACTTTTTTCTCCCAAAGCGGTTCGATATACGTTTTGCTTTCGTCACCTTTTAGAGTGATTTCAGCAAGCTGACCGGTTGACTGATGGTCACTTATGATGGTGGGATCTACAGCTAATGCGGAATTGGTCGTAGCCGCGATTCCCATCGTTATCGCTATCCCGACAAAGCTACCTTTGAATTGCATTGTTATGATTGGTTTTATAGTTGAACTATTTAAGCCGATATCTTATCGATTTTGACTTATTTATTGATTAATGTTGAGCAAAGGTACAACTATTTACTAACTCCCGAAATATAATTAAGCAAAAAAATGAGGTTGCTCTCACATTAAAGAAGGGCTAAAGCGGAATATACAGGGATGAATTAATCGCCGCTAAATATTTTTTCAAAAATTTCCATTGCGTAAGAGCTTGATAATGAGCAAAGGTTACTTCGAGGTAACTATGTAACTTTTGGGTAACTTCTTGACAATCAGTAAAATCGTTTGTAAATTTGTGTCATCAAAAACAAACAGATAATTATTAATCCTACCTATTATGAATAAGATAACAGCTAAAACCCCTTATATTAAACAGGGCAATGTCGACGTCTACGATTTTGGTACGTTCAAATTCCATGTCTATAATTCCAACGATGTAATGGCTGATACGAGTTTTATCATCGAAGGGAAAGATGCACTTGTTACCATGGAGGAACCGCTTTTCAAAGCTTGCGTGGAGGAATTTATATCCGAGCCTGGCTGGTGAGGACAATCTCAACGACCTCGCAGCAGCGCTCTATAAATAATCAAACGAAAACAATCAGAAGGTTTGAGAGCCGGTTTGGCAGATGCTGAGCCGGCTCTTGACGGCTTCTGCAAGGGAGTATCCTTCGTCGTAAAGATTCTGAAGCTTTTTAAGGTCTTTTTCAGTCCGGCTAACATCAATAGGCCGTTGCGGCCGGATTACTATGGCATTTCCGTCAGCTTCGAGCTTGTCGATAAAATCCAGAACTTCGTTGTACTGACGGTAGCGGTCTTTCAATCGTTCCCGGATAGCGGGATATTTACGGTAAATAAACCCTGGCAGTCGGAAATCTTTGTCCGGTTTGCGATATCCTTTGTTGCGTGTCAGGACGATGACGTTCTTGCGGAAACCCTGCCGGAGGGCAAACTTTACAGGAATCGGGTCGCATACTCCCCCATCCACCATCGGGACTCCGTTGACCCACTTAACCGGGCAAAGAACGGGCATGGAGCATGAAGCCTCGCAGACGTTGACGAGACGCCGCATGTCGGTCTTCTCTTCAATGTATTCGGCCTGTCCGGTCAAGCAGCTGCTTGCCACCATTATAAAGCGGTTGGGATTGGCTTTATAAGCGTCGTAATCGAAAGGGTAATATTTTTCCGGAAATTCATGAAAGAGGAATTCGAGGTCGATTATCCCTTTGCCACGCAAAAGGTATTTTAGCCCCACATAGGGTCGAATCTTTGGTAACTCAAGATCGCAGTAGCGCGAGCGACCTCGCTGTCGCGAGGCGTATGATATACCATTGCTTGCACCGGCTGATACCCCGACCGTGAACGGAAACCATATCCCCTGATCCATAAAATAGTCAAGTACGCCAGCTGTAAAGACGCCTCTCATACCGCCGCCTTCAAGCACAAGCCCTGTCGTAGCTATATTCATTGACTCCATCATATACTGCAAAGTTATTAAATTTATTCGATCAACAACAAAGGCTTATGACATGTAGCGTAATATATCGAAGATTATCCAGTTTCGGATGATGAGGATTTTTTTCAAGATATCATTAAGTACACAAAGAAATTAATAGTGGAGAATGTTTGGGAGCTATGATACTGGTGAGAGCTCCGTAAGTAGAAAGCAATATGCACGGGCTTAGCCTTTATGATGGCGTAAACCCGTGCGTATGTTTTTAATTCGCTGAAATAATCAGCACAATGGTGGAGCTGGAGGGCATCCAACACCAGTTGTTATAATCTCTTTATTGTGAGTTGGTTACCTTGCCAATTGTTCTTAGAACGAACAAATTTTGCGCACAAAAGCACTAATAACGGACATCTCTTTGCCGTGTTAATTCATCGGCACCGGCGCGCCCTCGCGGTTGAGCATGATTAACAGCACGTGGCCGTACTTGAAGTAATAGCAGATGCCGTTTTAGTCGCCATAGCCGTTGAGCGGGTTGTTGTCAACACATCGCCGCGTCAAACATTAAAAAAAGGGACTGCCGGAGGGCAGCCCCTATGGTGAGTGAAGAATGTTATTCT
>CAMEGQ010000013.1 GCA_945916235.1 uncultured Porphyromonadaceae bacterium
GGATCAAACTCTTCGTTGTTGTTTATCTTTTTTCTCTTTTTTCAAAGTGAAAAATGACCGAAACGTTCGACGTCCGCGCCTCTTTTCAAGGCCGGACCGGCTTTTGGATTTCCTAGTGAATTGACAGAGTCAGTTACAATGTTCCTTTTTTGCTCTTGTACTACTCTTGAAATTCAGTCTATTGTAAATCTTTCAATGTTCTATTCCGGGACCCCCGTTGTTCAGGAGGGGCGAAAAACTTTGCAAAGTTACGAAGAAGATTTCAAACTTGCAACTTTTTTTTGCCATTTTTACTCTCTTTTCTTCCGCCGCTCTTGCGAGCTCCGGAAGGAGGACCTCCGTCCCCGAAAGCGAGTGCAAAGGTAGGCAATGTTTTTGAACCGTGCAAATATTTCAGCAAAAAATTGCGAAAAAATATGTTTTTCAGCATAATTTTCCAACCGGCCAACCGCTCTCAAAAGCCCTAAGCCCCTATCCCATCTCAATTTAGATGACTTTCCATGTCACAGAAGAAAATCTCCGATTCACGAGCAAAATTCCTCAGGACTTTGCAGATTTCCCGATAAAAAACCTTACCTTCGCAAAAAGCAATGGAATGCCTGCCGACAATCTCATTGGAAATCCCGAACGTTGTCCCGATTCCCGGGCAAAAATTCGAGAAAAGCCTGAAAACCTATCTCACAAAATGAAAATCTCATCGACATTATATAATGTAGCGATTGCTGCGGCAATTCTTGCCGGCACGCTCTTCACGGGCACACCGGCCGTCTCAGCCGCTGACGTTGCCTCCGAGAGCAATAATGTTTCCGCCCATGCCGCCACTGAAGGTGTCGCCCTGGGTGTGCGGTTTCATAATCTTGCGGCCGATACCACGCGTATCACCAACATCCTCATTGAAGAATGCAAGCAGCAGAACGCAGGCAACATCGTGCGTATCGCCGAGCAACTGATCGGCACTCCCTACGGCGCAGCCACTCTCGACGGCCACCCGCACGAGCCCGAGATGCTCACTGTCAATCTCGACAGCCTCGACTGCACCACTTTCGTAGAGACAGTGCTTGCACTGGCAGCCACAGCCGACCATTACCGCCGCTCATGGCGCGATTTCACATACTACCTCGGCGACCTCCGCTATCGCGGCGGCAATAACAAAGGGTACGGTTCGCGGCTGCACTACGCCAGCGAATGGATTGTCGACAATTCCGCGCGCGGCAATCTGCGCGAGGTGACCGCTGACGTCGACGGCGCACGCCACAATGTCAAGACGCTCGATTTCATGTCGGCCCACCGCGACCTCTACCCTGCTCTGGCCGATTCGCTTAATTTCGACGCTATCCGCCGGGCTGAGTCGGGCTACAGCAACCATCGCTACCCGGTGGTCAAAGCCGGGCAGGCAAAAGACAAGCGACTGATGAGCGTAGTCCGCAATGGCGACGTAGTGCTTTTCACCACCTCCGCCAAAGGGCTGGATGTCAGCCACATGGGAATCGTAAAAATAGTTGATGGGCGTCCGCGACTGATTCATGCCTCCTCAAGCGCAGGCAAAGTAATCCTCGACCCGCTGACCATCCCCGAATACATCGCCCGCCACCGCGCCGAAGGGATCCGTCTGGTCCGTCTGGTCAAATAGCCCGCCAAAACAGCCATCCACAAACAGCCATCCACAAATAGCTCCCCATTTCTACTGAATATTACCTCTAAAAGGCAATCGGCCGACGCAATCCCGGGTTGTGGATTGCATCGGCCGATTTATATTATCTCATGCCGTGAAGGTGGCGGCTGGCAGTCAGGGTATCACCCTGCTGCCGGCGCCTCTTCCGCGCTCTGAATTATTCAGCGCGTTTGGTCTTTTTGCCGTAGCCGTACTGAGCGGCTGCACCGAGCTGCTCTTCGATGCGGAGGAGCTGGTTGTATTTGGCCATACGGTCGGAACGCGAAGCCGAACCGGTCTTGATCTGGCCGGCGTTGGTGGCAACTGCGATGTCGGCGATAGTGGCATCCTCTGTTTCGCCCGAACGGTGGGAGATCACTGCGGTGTAACCGTTGCGCTGAGCGAGCTCTACGGCGCGGAGGGTCTCGGTGAGCGAGCCAATCTGGTTAACCTTAACGAGGATCGAGTTGGCGCAGCCTTCTTCGATACCGCGTTTGAGATATTTCACGTTGGTTACGAACAGGTCGTCGCCGACGAGCTGGCACTGCTTGCCGATGAGGTCGGTCAGGATCTTCCAGCCTTCCCAGTCGTTTTCTGCCATACCGTCTTCGATCGAATCGATGGGGTATTTCTCAACGAGGGTCTTGAGGAACTCAGCCTGCTCTTTCGAGGTGAGCTTGGGAGCGTTGGCACCCTGCTTCCAGGTGTAGTCGTAAAGACCGTCTTTGTAGAATTCCGACGATGCGCAGTCGAGACCGATGGTAACGTCCTTACCGGGTACGTAGCCGGCGAGCTCAATGGCCTTGATGATTACCTGGAGGGCATCTTCGGTACCGTCGAGGTTGGGAGCGAAGCCGCCTTCGTCGCCGACAGCGGTAGAGAGGTTGCGCTCTTTGAGCACTTTCTTCAGGTTGTGGAACACTTCGGTACCCATGCGGATGCCTTCAGTGAACGAGGTAGCGCCGATGGGGCGAATCATGAATTCTTGGAAGCAGATGGGAGCGTCGGAGTGAGCACCGCCGTTGATGATGTTCATCATGGGCACGGGGAGCACGTAGGTGTTGCAACCGCCGATGTACTTGTACAGGGGGAGGTCGAGATAGTCGGCTGCAGCCTTGGCAACAGCAAGCGAAACGCCGAGGATGGCGTTAGCGCCGAGATTGCTCTTGGTGTCGGTGCCGTCGAGGGCGAGCATCTTCTCGTCGATGGCGATCTGATCCAGAGCGTTCATACCTTTGAGGGCTTCAGCGATGGGGCCATTGACATTGGCTACTGCTTTGAGCACACCTTTGCCCATGTAGTGGGTCTTGTCGCCGTCGCGGAGCTCGAGAGCTTCGTTTACGCCGGT
Source organism: uncultured Porphyromonadaceae bacterium (assembly GCA_945916235.1). Taxonomy (GTDB): domain Bacteria; phylum Bacteroidota; class Bacteroidia; order Bacteroidales; family Muribaculaceae; genus UBA7173. Next base: position 3,000 of record CAMEGQ010000013.1, read on the forward strand.
GGAGGCACCCGAGGGAACGGATGCGCGGCCGAAAGCACCGCTTTCGAGGGTTACGTCTACTTCAACGGTGGGGTTACCACGGGAGTCGAGCACTTGACGGCCGATAATTTTTTCAATTTTCATAATAAAATTGCCTTTAAAGCTTTTATTTGGGTTATAGTTGTTAGAATAATTGCCTGATTTCAAGCCTTTGGGCGCCTTTGGAGCCATGGCGCTTTTTACCGCCACAAAGTTACAAAATTTCCAAAAATTTTTCACTCCCTCGGCTATAAATTATGCTAAAACGAGCGGCCGAACCATTCGAAAGCTCGAATCGGCACAAAACAAACGCCATCCGCATGGCCATGCCCTCAGGGGCGGCTTTGCGGATGGCATTTATTTTAATCCTTGTGCAGGAATTATTCAGCTGCGGGAGCTTCAGCTGCGGGAGCTTCGGCTGCAGGAGCTTCGGCTGCAGGAGCTTCAGCTGCGGGAGCCTCGGCCTTGGGAGCGGTCTTTTTGCTGCGGCGGGTGCGGGTCGACTTCTTGGCTTCCTTGGTCTTGAGCATGGCTTCGTTGTAATCAACCAGCTCGATGAAGCAGGTCTTGGCGTTGTCGCCCAGACGGTTGCCGGTCTTTAGGATGCGGGTGTAACCACCGGGACGCTCGGCGATTTTCTGCGAGATTTCGCGGAAAAGCTCGGTGACGGCCTCTTTGTTCTGCAGATAGGAGAAGACGAGGCGGCGGTTGGCCATATTGTCGTTTTTCGCGCGGTTGATCAGCGGCTCGGCGTAAACGCGGAGTGCCTTTGCTTTTGCCAGCGTGGTGAAGATTCTCTTATGCTTGATCAGCGAGATAGTCATGTTGGCGAGTAAGGCGTCGCGGTGAGCTTTCTTACGCGAAAGATGATTGAAAGATTTATTGTGTCTCATCGTTGTATTTACTCTTTGTCTAATTTATACTTTGAAATATCCATTCCGAACGAAAGGTTGAGGTTCGCCAGGAGCTCGTCGAGCTCGGTGAGCGATTTCTTACCGAAGTTGCGGAATTTGAGGAGGTCTGTCTTATTGAAGACAACCAGTTCGCCAAGGGTCTCGACCTCAGCACTCTTGAGGCAGTTGAGGGCGCGTACGGAGAGGTCCATATCCACCAGCTTGGTCTTGAGCAGCTGGCGCATGTGGAGGATTTCTTCGTCGAACTCTTCAGTGGCCTCCGTGTTGGTGGTCTCGATGGTGATGCGCTCGTCGGAGAGCAGGTTCAGATGATAAATCAGAATCTTGGCTGCTTCCTTGAGGGCTTCTTTCGGAAGGATCGAACCATTGGTTGTGATTTCAATGACAAGCTTTTCGTAGTCGGTCTTCTGGTCGACGCGGAAGTTTTCAACAGCGTACTTGACGTTTTTGATCGGGGTGTAGATCGAGTCGATAGCCAGAGTCTGAATATCCTGGATGTCGACCTGATTCTCATCGGCGGGAACCCAGCCGCGACCTTTGTTGATGGTCACCTCGATGTTGAAACCGGCGTCGGGATCCAAATGACAAATGACTTCGTCGGGGTTGAGCACCTCGAAGCCCGTGAGGGCTTTGCCAATGTCACCGGCTTTGAACACCTCCTGACCCGATACGTTGATGGTAGCTTTCTCCGTCTCGGCATCTTCGGTCACCTGCTTGAGATCTACCTTCTTGAGATTGAGGATAATGTTGGTCACATCCTCTTTTACGCCGGGGATGGTATCAAATTCGTGCTTCACGCCGTCGATTTTGATTGCACAGATGGCATAGCCTTCGAGCGACGAGAGCAAAACGCGACGCAGTGCGTTACCGATAGTGATACCATAGCCGGGCTCCAAGGGCTTGAACTCGAATTTGCCGTAGAAGTTGTTAGCTTCTAACATCACAACCTTATCGGGTTTTTGGAATGCTAAAATAGCCATGGATCTTAGTGTGTTAATTATTATTTAGAATACAACTCGACGATAAGCTGCTCCTTGATATTTTCGGGGATATCCTCGCGGGTGGGTACGTGCAGGAGCTTGCCGCTCTTGGTTGATTCGTCCCATTCGAGCCAGGGATATTTGCTGTGGTTGAAGCCGGCCAGCGAGTCGCCGATGACTTCAAGCGATTTTGATTTTTCGCGTACGCCTACCACATCGCCGGCTACTACGGCATACGAGGGGATGTTAACCACCTTGCCGTTGACAGTCACATGCTTGTGGAGCACGAGCTGACGGGCTGCTGCGCGGGTGGGGGCGATACCCAGACGGTAAACTACATTGTCGAGACGGCCTTCGAGAAGCTGCAGAAGGATCTCACCGGTAATACCTTTCATCGAGGATGCTTTCTCGAAGAGGTTGCGGAACTGACGCTCCAGCACACCGTAGGTGTATTTAGCCTTCTGTTTTTCACGAAGCTGAGTGCCATACTCCGAGGTTTTGCGACGGCGGTTCTGGCCGTGCTGACCGGGAGGGAAGTTGCGGTTGGCGAGAATCTTATCTTCACCGAAGATAGGTTCGCCGAATTTGCGGGCGATTTTGGTCTTGGGACCTGTATATCTAGCCATTTGTTAAGTCTTAAATTTAAAATTTTAATGTTTGCCGGGGCTTTCCGAACCTGGCGGACGGGCCTTGGCCTTATAGGCCTGGGGCGCTCTCCGCGCTGAATCCCCATTGATCTGGTCGCGGCCGATGCCGACGGCATGCGGCTGTGTGTCCCGGCGGGTTACTTAAGATTAAGCGGAGCCTGTGGGCTGACCCGGGGTCAGCTGCTGATCAGACGCGACGGCGTTTCGGGGGACGGCAACCGTTGTGAGGAAGCGGAGTAACGTCGATGATTTCGGTCACTTCGATACCCATTCCGTGCACGGTGCGGATTGCGCTCTCGCGGCCGTTGCCGGGACCTTTTACATAAGCCTTCACTTTGCGGAGGCCGAGGTCATAGGCTACTTTACCGCAATCCTGTGCTGCCATCTGGGCTGCATAAGGAGTGTTCTTCTTCGAGCCACGGAAGCCCATTTTGCCGGCGCTCGACCAGGAGATCACCTGGCCTTCGCTATTGGCTAAGCATACGATGATATTGTTGAAGGAAGAGTGAACGTGGAGCTGACCAAGTGCGTCAACCTTGACGTTTCTCTTTTTAGCTGCGACTGTTTTCTTTGCCATATTGCTAAAAAATTTGATTCGGGGTCACGAAGATTATTTCGTTGCCTTTTTCTTGTTAGCGACTGTTTTTTTGCGGCCCTTACGGGTGCGGGCATTATTTTTGGTGCTCTGACCGCGAACGGGAAGGCCGTTGCGGTGGCGGATACCGCGGTAGCAGCCGATATCCATCAATCGCTTGATGTTAAGCTGGTTTTCGCTGCGCAGGTCACCTTCAACCTTATAGTTCTCCTGGATTACTTCACGAACCTTAGCTGCCTGAGCATCGGTCCAGTCCTGTACCTTGATGCTGACATCAACGCCGGCTTTCTCCAGGATGGTCTTTGCGGCGCTTCGGCCGATGCCGAAGATATAGGTCAAGGCGATTTCGCCTCGTTTGTTCTGGGGGAGGTCAACTCCCACGATTCTTACTGCCATAAAAAGCTTTTTTAGTTATCTCTGAATGAAATTAGTGTCGGGATGCGGATTCGCTGGCCGGCTTTGGTTGCATTGGCGCCCCATGGGTCCGGGCCGACCTTACAGGTCGGGCTGCCGGAGCCTATATCCTGACGGGAGCTAATAGGCAACCGGGGGTTGGAGCCGGGTAAGAGTGCGATTTATCCCTGACGCTGTTTGTTTTTGGGGTTTTTCTTGTTGATCACATAAAGACGGCCCTTGCGACGGACAATCTTGTCGTCGGCGGAACGCTTTTTGATTGAGGCTCTAACTTTCATTGGGGTAAATCAGTTTGTATTGTGATGGGGATTATTTGTAGCGGAAAGCGATACGGCCTTTTGACAGGTCGTAGGGCGACATTTCTACACGCACCTTATCGCCGGGCAGGATTTTGATGTAGTGCATACGCATCTTGCCTGAGATATGGGCGGTGATTTCGTGGCCGTTTTCCAGCTCCACGCGGAACATGGCGTTGGAGAGCGATTCCACGATGGTGCCGTCTTGTTCGATTGCCGATTGTTTTGCCATAGATTGTCTGAATTGTATGGGTTTTAATGGTTGAGAGCAGGCGTATCAGGGAGCTATTCTCAGATGAAGCGGTCGCCGAGAGCTTGCTCCACGTAGTCGTAAGTTGTCAGGATTTCGGCTTTGCCGTCGACCACGGCGAGCGTGTGTTCGAAGTGTGCCGAGGGCTTGCGGTCGCGGGTGCGGCAGGTCCATCCGTCGGCTTCGATCACTATGTTACGGCTTCCGAGATTAATCATGGGCTCGATGCACAGGCACATCCCGTTCTTGATCACGGGGCCAGTGCCACGACGGCCATAATTGGGCACCTCGGGGTCTTCATGCATATTCCGTCCGATACCATGACCGCACATCTCGCGCACCACGGAGTATCCGCGGTGTTCGCAATACGTCTGCACGGCATTGGCGATGTCGCCGATACGGTTCCCTTCGCGGCAGGCCTCGATGCCCTTGTAGAGCGACGCCTTGGTGTCGACCAGAAGCTGGCGCACTTTGGGATCAATCTCACCTACGGCGAACGTGTAGCACATATCGCCGTTGAAGCCATCGAGCTCGGCCACAATGTCGAGGCCGATAATATCGCCTTCGCGCAGAGTACGCGTCGAGGGGAATCCGTGGACCACAATTTCATTCACCTCCATGCACACGGCCCCGGGGAAACCCTCGTAGCCGAGGCAAGTAGGCCGACCGCCATTGTCAAGGATATATTCCTTGGCAATGGAGTCGAGCTTATGAGTGGTGACACCCGGAGCCACCCACTTGGCCATTTCGCCGAGTGCGCGGGAAGTCAGATCAGCTGCCTTACGCATCTTTTCTATCTCATCGGGAGTCTTGAGGTAAATCATATCGTAGTAGTATCGGTTGGTTAGTCGTTGATACGTCGCGGGTTCAGTTCATCTGTGGAAAATCAATAGGCGCTACCGGTCGTACGTCCTTTGATCTTACCTTCTTTCATCAGGCCGTCGTAGTGGTGCATCATCAGGTGCGATTCGATCTGCTGGAGAGTATCGAGAACCACACCCACCATAATCAGCAGCGATGTGCCGCCGAAGAACTGGGCGAAGTTCTGGCTGATACCGAAGCTGCGGGCGAACGCCGGGAGGATGGCCACGATGCCGAGGAAGAGCGAGCCGGGCAGAGTGATTCGGCTGAGAATCGACTCCAGATATTCGGCCGTCTTCTTGCCGGGCTTGACGCCGGGGATGAAGCCGTTGTTGCGTTTCATCTCTTCAGCCATCTGAGTGGGGCGCACGGTGATGGCGGTATAGAAGTAGGTGAACGCTACGATCATCAGGAAGTAGACAAAGTTGTACCAGAATCCGTTGATATCGGTGAAGGTGGCGAAGAAGCCGTGGCCTTCGCCGGCGCTGAATCCGGCCAGCGTGAGCGGGATGAACATGATTGCCTGGGCAAAGATGATAGGCATCACACCGGCAGCATTCACCTTCAGAGGGATATACTGGCGGGCACCGCCATACTGCTTGTTGCCCACAATACGCTTGGCGTACTGCACGGGCACTTTGCGTGTACCCTGTACAAGCAGCACAGCGCCGACTGTCACGGCGAACAGCAGGATGACTTCGACGATGAACATGATCAAACCGCCCTCTGAACCGGTCGATCCCGGCAGGCGGCTGGTGAATTCATAGAACAGAGCCACAGGGAGGCGGGCGATGATACCCACGAGGATGATGAACGAGATACCGTTGCCGATACCGCGGTCGGTGATACGCTCACCCAGCCACATGATGAACATCGATCCTGCAGCCAGCACGATGGTCAGGAACGCTGTCATCCAGAAGCCCATCTCTACCGTACCGCCTGCGTTGATCACCTGAATGCGGAGGTTGAGAAGGTAAGCCGGTCCCTGGACTAACAGAATCAGGACGGTCAGATATCTCGTATACTGATTGAGCTTCTGACGGCCGCTCTCGCCTTCACGCTGCATCTTCTGGAACGAAGGGAGCACCATACCTGCCAGCTGGATTACGATCGAAGCTGTGATGTAGGGCATGATACCCAGCGCGAAGATCGACGCCTGAGAGAAGGCGCCGCCCGAGAACATATCCAGAAGCTGCATCAGGCCGGAGCGGTTGGTGAAGGAGGTAAGGGCGTCGAGGTCGTTGGGATTGATGCCCGGAAGGACCACATAACAGCCCAGACGATATACCAGCACCAGAAGCACGGTGATTGTCAGTCGCTGACGAAGCTCCTGAATCGTCCAGATATTCTTTAAGGTTTGAATAAATTTCATCGAATTATTTCACTTTGTTGATGGAACCGCCGGCCTCAACGATGGCTTTTTCGGCAGTTGCGGAAAATGCGTTGGCTTCCACTGCGAGCTTCTTGGTGAGCGAACCGTTGCCGAGCACCTTGACGAGGTCCTTCTTGCCTACCAGACCGGCAGCGCGAAGCTCGTCGAGGCCGATCTTCTCCAGGTCGCGGGCTGCGGCCAGAGCTTCCAGGGCATCGAGGTTGATTACTTTGTATTCAACGCGGTTCATATTCTTGAAGCCCCATTTGGGGAGGCGACGCTGAAGGGGCATCTGACCGCCTTCGAAACCGATTTTACGCGAATAGCCCGAGCGCGATTTTGCACCCTTGTGGCCGCGGGTTGATGTGCCGCCTTTGCCGGAACCGGGACCACGGCCAACACGCTTGGAGTTGAATGTGGAGCCTACGGCGGGTTTCAAATTACTTAAATCCATGATATGTGGGAAGTGAATTTGTTACGTGAAAAATTTGTATTGTTTGTTCAGATTGAAGATGGATTCCGGACCGCCAGCGGTCCGGCGTCGGTCCATTCCGGTTGCCGCCAGAGCAAGCCCTTGTCAGGCTTTCTCTACGGTGACCAGATGGTGAACTTTCTTTACCATACCCAGGATCGAGGGGGTGTCCTCTTTCACTACGGTGTGGTTCATCTTCTTGATGCCGAGGGCGTTGAGGGTGCGTTTCTGCACGGCAGGAGCGCCGATGCGGCTTTTGGTCTGAGTTATTTTAATCTGTGCCATTTTATCGATTGTTGGAATGTGAAAAAAGTGGGAGATTAACCGTTGAACACTTGGTTGACCGAGATGCCGCGGTTCTGTGCCACCTGAGCGGGCGAACGCATTTCGCCGAGAGCTGCGATGGTAGCCTTCACGAGGTTGTGGGGGTTCGACGAACCTTTCGACTTGGCAAGCACGTCGCTGATGCCGACGCTTTCAAGCACTGCACGCATAGCGCCGCCGGCCTTCACGCCGGTACCGGTCGATGCGGGCTTGAGAAGCACCTGCGAGCCGCCGAATTTAGCCACCTGTTCGTGGGGGATTGTGCCTTTGTGTACCGGCACACGGATAAGGTTCTTCTTGGCAGCTTCCACGCCTTTGGCGATGGCTGCGGTCACTTCGTTGGCTTTGCCGAGGCCCCAGCCTACGATACCGTCTTCGTTGCCGACAACCACAATTGCGGCAAAAGTGAAGGTACGGCCACCTTTGGTCACCTTCGTAACGCGGTTGATGGCCACCAGACGGTCCTTCAACTCGATGTCGTTGGTCGATTTTACTCTATTGTTCTTATTTGCCATGATCGTGATTTAGAATTTAAGTCCGCCTTCGCGAGCAGCGTCAGCCAGTGATTTTACTCTGCCGTGGAAAAGATAGCCGTTACGGTCGAAGACCACTTCGGTCAGACCGGCTGCCAGGGCCTTCTCAGCGATGGCTTTGCCCACCTTTGCGGCGATTTCGGTTTTGTTGCCTTCTTCAATCCCTTTCGACGAGGCCGATGCGAGGGTCTTCCCTTCCAGGTCGTCGACGAGTTGAACATAGATTTGCTTATTGCTGCGGAACACGCTCATGCGCGGACGCTGGGCGGTGCCAGAAATTTTGCCGCGGATACGTGCCTTGATCTTATTTCTTCTTTCTTGCTTAGAGACCATAGTTGTTTAATTTTATTTGGCACCAGCCGTTTTACCACTCTTGCGGCGGATGATTTCGCCGACAAATTTGATACCTTTGCCCTTGTAGGGTTCGGGCTTGCGCAGCGAGCGAATCTTGGCGCAAACCTGACCAAGAAGCTGCTTGTCATCGCTTTCAAGGATGATCAGCGGGTTCTTGTTACGCTCGCTCTTGGCCTCTACCTTGATTTCGGCGGGGAGTTTGATATAGATGGCGTGGGAGAAACCGAGCGAAAGCTCAAGCACCTGGCCCGTGGCCGATGCGCGGTAACCTACGCCCACGAGCTCCATCTCCTTACGGTAGCCGGTCGATACGCCTACCACCATGTTGTGGATCAGGGCGCGGTACAGACCATGCTGTGCGCGGTGCTCGCGATCGTCGCTGGGACGTACCACTGTCAGATGGCCGTCTTCGACATTTACTTTGAATTCGGGGTTTACTGCCTGCGAGAGTTCACCTTTGGGACCTTTTACAGTCACCACATTGTTGGCGTCGACCTTTACTGTTACGCCTGCGGGAATCTCGATGGGGGCTTTACCTATACGTGACATAATGTTGTTTCCTCCTTTAAGATTAATAAACGTAACACAATACTTCGCCGCCTACTTTTTCTTCGGCAGCCTTTTTGTTGGTCATCACACCCTTCGAAGTCGAAAGGATGGCGATACCAAGGCCGTTGAGCACTCGGGGCATATTCTTGTAGCCGGTGTACTGGCGCAGACCGGGACGGCTGGCACGAACCAGGCCCTTGATGGCGTTAACCTTGTCAACGGGATCATACTTGAGGGCAACTTTGATAGCACCGGCGGGAGTCTCGTTTTCTACGAATTTGTAGTTGAGAATGTAGCCTTGTTCGAAGAGAATCTTCGTGATTTCCTTTTTGAGGTTCGATGCCGGAATCTCAACCACGCGGTGCTGAGCTTTGATGGCATTCCTCAATCGGGTCAGATAATCTGCAATAGGATCTGTCATTGTTGTTTTGTTGAATGTTTTGAAAATGTTGTTTGGCTCTCGGGCACGCGGGCTGCTGGTTGCCGTCCGGGGGTTTCTCGCAGATTGAGGCTTATCCCGGCGGACCGTCGGCGTGGCTCGCAGCCTTTTGCTGCTCTCAGCCGCTATCGCGGCCGGGCGCAACCCCGAGCCTGGGGTCAGCTGACGCTAAGTGAGGCTTACCAGCTTGCTTTCTTCACACCGGGGATAAGGCCTGCTGATGCCATTTCGCGGAACTGAATACGCGAGATGCCAAACTGACGCATGTAACCTTTCGGACGGCCGGTAATGGAGCAACGGTTGTGCAGGCGTACGCTCGATGCATTCTTCGGAAGAAGCTGCAGGGCTTCGTAGTCGCCGGCCTCCTTCAGGGCTGCCTTCTTGGCGGCATACTTGGCAACGAGCTTGGCGCGCTTCACTTCGCGGGCTTTCATTGATTCTTTTGCCATGTCGAATTGTTAAGTGTTAAACAATATATTGTACTTATATCTCTGATTCACACTGCATTGCGGCGAGCCCACACAGCAGACCCGGCGCATTTTCATGTCCATTTCCGCAACTGTTCTGACTTTCAACCCATTGCAGTTGCCGCAAATTTTCGTGCAAAGATAAGGATTTTTTCTTTTTCAGCCTAATAATCTCCAAAAAGAATTTTCTTAAATTTATTTAACATTCAAAAAAATCCTCACCCCCAAGCGCAGCGAAGCCTGCGGGCGCCGGGCGCCTGCAGGCTTCGTTGAGTTGCTTTAAGAAAAATCAGCCTGAGCGATTATTTCTTGAAGGGGAGGCCAAACTGCTTGAGCAGAGCATAGCCTTCTTCGTCGGTGTTAGCCGTAGTCACGAAGGTAATGTTCATACCGGTCAGTTTGCTGATGTTGTCGATGTTGATTTCCGGGAAGATGATCTGCTCGGTGATACCCAGCGTATAGTTGCCGCGGCCGTCGAGCTTGCCTTCGATACCCTTGAAGTCGCGGATACGGGGCAGAGCGACACGGATCAGACGCTCCAGGAATTCATACATGCGCTCGCGGCGCAGAGTCACGCGTGCGCCGATAGGCATTTTTTTACGCACCTTGAAGTTGGAGATATCCTTCTTCGAAAGAGTGGCAACTGCTTTCTGGCCTGTGATGGCTGTCAGCTCGTTGATTGCCGTCTCGATGATTTTCTTATCCTGAGTGGCATCGCCAAGACCTTCGTTGATGACAATCTTCTTCAGGCGAGGCACCTGCATCGGAGTAGTGTAGTTGAACTCCTTGGTCAGTGCGGGGACGATCTTCTCGTCGTACTGTTTTTTAAGAGTTGTGCTGCTCATTATTTAATCTCCTCTCCTGATTTTTTAGCGTAACGTACTTTCTCGCCCTTTTCGTTGGTGCGGACACCCACGCGGGTGGGTTTGTTCGACTTGGGATCAATCAAAGCGAGATTCGAGATATTGATAGGAGCTTCCATCTTTACGATGCCGCCCTGAGGATGCTTGGCAGAAGGTTTCGTGCTCTTTGACACGATGTTGATGCCCTCCACGATGGCGCGGTTCTTGTCAGCGTCAACCGACAGCACGCGGCCAGTCTTGCCCTTGTCCTCACCGGCGAGAACGTAAACGTTGTCTCCCTTTTTGATGTTAGTCTTGCTCATTGGGGTTTTCAGTGTTTACTGTTTGCTATTGGGGTGAATTAGAGCACCTCGGGTGCGAGCGACACAATCTTCATGTTGGTGGCGCGGAGCTCACGGGCTACCGGGCCGAAGATACGGGTGCCGCGAAGTTCGCCGGCATTGTTAAGCAGCACGCAGGCGTTGTCGTCGAAGCGGATATAGCTTCCGTCCGGACGGCGCACTTCTTTCTTGGTGCGCACTACGACAGCCTTCGATACAGTGCCCTTCTTGACGTCGGACGAGGGGATAGTACTTTTCACCGATACTACGATGATGTCGCCCACCGAGGCATAACGGCGACCAGTGCCGCCGAGCACGTGGATACACAGCGCCTCTTTGGCTCCGCTGTTGTCGGCAACGGTTAAACGGGATTCGGTCTGTATCATGATTACTTAACTTTTTCGATGATTTCTACTAAACGCCAGCGCTTGGTCTTCGACAGGGGGCGGGTCTCCATCAGGCGCACTTTGTCGCCTACCTGACACTCGTTCTTCTCGTCGTGGGCGTGGTATTTTTTAGTTTTGTTGACGAATTTGCCGTAGATGGGGTGTTTCTCTTTCCATTTCACCATTACGGTGATGGTCTTGTCGCCTTTGTTGCTCGACACAACCCCAATACGCTCTTTTCTAAGATTTCTTGTTTCCATTTTAGTTTGCGGTTTTGAGGTTTTATTTCTGATTAAGCTCGCGGGCGCGAAGTTCGGTCTTCACGCGGGCAATCATGCGGCGGTCAAGTGTAATCTTGGCAGGATTGTCAAGGGGCGACACGGCGTGGTTGGCCTTCTGCTGAAGATAAGCTTTCTCCATCTGGGCGAGGCGCTCTTTCAGGTCAGCCGTTGAGAGCTCTTTGATTTCTTCTTTCTTCATAGCTTTTCGGAATTACACGTTGAGACTGGGGTCATAATCGCGGCTTACCACAAACTTGGTGGTCACGGGGAGTTTCTGAGCGCCGAGGCGGAGAGCTTCTTTTGCTACATCGTAAGGTACGCCGTCGATCTCGATGATCATGCGGCCGGGAGTTACGGAAGCTACGAAGCCTTCGGGGTTACCTTTACCTTTACCCATACGTACATCCAGAGGTTTTTTGGTGATGGGCTTATCGGGGAAGATGCGGATCCAGAGCTGACCCTGACGCTGCATGTAGCGGGTCACTGCCACACGAGCTGCTTCGATCTGGCGACCGGTGATCCATTTGGTCTCGAGGGTCTTGATGCCGAACGAACCGAAGGCGAGCTGGTTGCCGCGCTGGGCGTTACCTTTGGCGCGACCTTTCTGGGCTCTGCGGAATTTGGTTTTTTTCGGTTGTAACATTTCTTTGAAAGATGTTAGTCGATTTTGAAAATTGAGTAGTTAACTCCAAGCGCGGCTTATGGGGTGGCGCTCCCCTTGATGATCGGGAGGCCGGTGCATCGGCTCTGCCTTACCTTGCGGCCCTGCGGCTTCTGATGCGGCGAATCCCGTCGATCATTTTGACGCTGGCCTGAGGCTGTCGGCTCCTTGAGGAAGGGGTGGGTGGAGCCGTGGCAGAGGGTGCATTGCGTGTCGGTCGGGGCGGCTGTCACCGGGCTAACGATTCCCGGGCATCCTTCCCGGCCTCCGGCCCGGCAGGCATCCCTGGGAAGGGAGCTGACCGTGCGCTTGCCGGCTTGTTGGTGCAGGTGTGGCTTCTTAGCCCTGACGCGGAGCGCGGGGTTTGCGGAAACCGCCGCGACGCTCTCCGCGACCTGCGCGGTCGCTCTGGGCGGGACGGCCTTCTTTCGAGCCTGCGGTAAAGTTGGGAGCCAGTTCAGCCTTGCCATAGATTTCGCCACGGCAAATCCAAACCTTCACGCCGATCACACCCACCTTGGTGTGAGCCTCGACAAGTGCATAGTCGATGTCGGCACGCAGGGTATGGAGCGGCGTACGGCCTTCCTTGAACATTTCAGAACGAGCCATTTCGGCGCCGTTCAGACGGCCCGAAACCTGGATCTTAACGCCTTCAGCACCCGAGCGCATGGTGGCTGCGATAGCCATCTTCACAGCGCGGCGGTAGGCGATCTTGCCTTCAATCTGGCGTGCTACAGTGCTTGCCACGATCTGGGCGTCGAGCTCCGGACGCTTTACCTCGAAGATGTTGATCTGAACATCCTTGTCGGTAATCTTCTTGAGCTCTTCCTTGAGCTTGTCGACTTCAGAGCCGCCTTTGCCGATGATCTGACCCGGACGCGATGTGCATACGGTGATGGTGATCAGCTTCAGAGTGCGCTCGATGACAATACGCGACACGCTCGACTTGGCCAGACGGACGTTGAGATATTTGCGGATTTTGGAGTCCTCAAGCAGGGTGTCGCCGTACTTTTTGCCTCCAAACCAATTTGAGTCCCATCCGCGGATGACACCCAGACGGTTGCTAATCGGATTTACTTTCTGTCCCATTGTCTCAGTCGTTGGTTTTAGTGTCTTTATCGATTGTGTCTACATAGAGAGTCACGTGGTTGGCACGCTTGCGGATGCGGTAGCCGCGGCCCTGAGGAGCGGGACGGAGGCGTTTGAGCATCGGAGCGCAGTCAACGAAGATTGTGCTTACGTAAAGCTCTCCGTTTTCAGCTTTGCGTTCGTTTTTGGCTTCCCAGTTGGCGATAGCCGAACGGAGCAGCTTCTCAACGCGAGCTGCAGCCTCCTTATTGGAGAATTTGAGGATGCCCAGAGCCCTGAACACTTCCTTGCCGCGGACCAGGTCGGCCACCAGACGCATCTTGCGAGGCGAAGTGGGGACATTGGTCAGTTTGGCAAAGCTCTGCGTCTTGAGGGCTTCTTTTCTTGCCTGGGCTGAGTTCTTTTTTCTTACACCCATTTTATTTAGCAGGTTTTTTGTCTTGGAAAAAGTTGATTATTTGTTGGCCCGGCAGGGTTATTTTTTCTTGTTGCCGGCGTGGCCGCGGAAGGTGCGCGTCGGGGCGAATTCGCCCAGTTTGTGTCCTACCATGTTTTCGGTCACGTAGACAGGGATGAACTTGTTGCCGTTGTGTACGGCGAAAGTGTGACCCACGAATTCGGGGGCGATCATCGAAGCGCGGCTCCAGGTTTTGATTACTGCTTTCTTGCCGCTCTCCTCCATCGCATTCACTTTCTTTTCAAGCTTAACGCTGATAAAGGGGCCTTTTTTTAATGAACGACTCATTGTGTTGTCTTTGTTAACTTAAGAGTTTACTTTTTTCTTCTCTCGATGATGTACTTCGACGAGGTCTTCTTCGGCGAGCGAGTCTTAAGACCTTTCGAGTACAGACCCTTGCGCGAACGCGGATGGCCACCGGAAGCGCGGCCTTCGCCACCACCCATGGGGTGATCGACAGGGTTCATTACCACACCACGGTTGTGGGGCCGGCGTCCCAGCCAGCGTGAGCGGCCGGCCTTGCCCGAACGCTCGAGCGAATGCTCGGCGTTGCCTACCACACCTACTGTGGCCATGCAGGCTGAAAGGATCTTGCGGGTTTCACCTGAGGGAAGCTTGACAATCGCATAGTCGCCTTCGCGCGATACAAGCTGGGCGAATGTACCTGCCGAGCGGGCCATGAAGGCTCCCTGGCCGGGACGCAGCTCGATGTTGTGAACCACGGTACCTACGGGGATTTTGCTCAGGGGAAGAGCGTTGCCCACTTCAGGGGCTGCGTCGGGACCGCTGACAACCGTTGCGCCAACTTCGAGTCCGTTGGGTGCAATGATGTAAGCTTTCGCTCCGTCTACGTAGTACAGAAGGGCGATGCGGGCCGAACGGTTAGGATCGTACTCGATTGCCTTTACTACGGCGGGCACACCGTATTTGGTTCTCTTAAAGTCTATGATACGGTATTTGCGCTTGTGGCCGCCACCAAGGTAGCGTGTGGTCAGGTGGCCTTCGGAGTTACGTCCTCCGGTGCTTTTCTTACCGACTGTAAGAGACTTTTCTGGCGCTTTAGCAGTGATCGCTCCTTTGAACACGCCAATAACTTTGTGTCTTTGCCCCGGTGTGGTGGGCTTGAATTTTCTTACTGCCATTTTTTATCAGATATTGCTGTAGAAATCAATAGTAACGCCTTCGCCTACTGTGATGTAAGCTTTCTTCCAGGCAGCGGTCTTGCCGCGAAGCAGGCCGCTCTTGGTGTAGCGCGATTTGTTTTTGCTGCGCACGTTCGATGTGTTCACAGCCAGAACTTTTACGCCATAGAGTTTCTCAACGAGGTCCTTGATCTGGAACTTGTTGGCATCAGGCGATACGCGGAATGTGTAGCGGTTGAGCTTGTCGGTCAGACGGGTAGCCGCTTCGGTCACGATGGGTTCGATAGTAAATTCCATATGTCTGATTCCTCCTTGGGTTAAAGATTGTTGATTACCTCCAGACCGCTTTCGGTCAGCACGATGGCGTTGTTGTTAAGCAGCGCGTAGGTGTTGGCGTCAGCAGCGTTCATCAGGTTGGCTCCGGGTACGTTGCGCGCCGACAGCTGTACGTTGGCGTCGAGCGATGCAGCCAGCAGAAGGAGCTTCTGACCTTCGAGCTTGAGGTTCTTGGTGAGGTTTACGAATTCTTTGGTTTTGGGAGCTTCGAAAGTGAAGTCTTCAACAATGACAATCTTGTTGTCCTGAGCCTTTGCCGAAAGCACCGACTTGCGGGCCAGCTGCTTGAGCTTCTTGTTGAGTTTGAAGCGATAGTCGCGGGGACGCGGGCCGAATACACGGCCGCCACCTACGAGCACAGGCGAGTTGATATCGCCGATACGGCTGCCGCCGCCGCCCTTCTGCTTGTGCAGCTTGCGGGTCGAACCGGACACTTCGCTACGCTCCTTTGATTTATGAGTACCCTGACGCTGGTTGGCCAGATACTGCTTCACATCGAGATATACGGCATGCTCGTTTGCATCGATGGCAAACACCGCGTCGCTGAGCACAGCCTTGCGGCCGGTGTCTTCTCCTTTTATGTTGTATATTGCGAGTTCCATTATTTCTCTATCATTACGATTGAACCTTTACTTCCGGGAATAGATCCCTTGATCATCATCACGTTGTGCTCGGGAATGATCTTCACAACCTTCAGGTTTTGAACGGTCACACGCTCGTTACCGGTCTGACCGGCCATGCGCATACCCTTGAACACTTTTGCGGGATAAGAGCAGGCACCGATCGAACCGGGTGCGCGCAGACGGTTGTGCTGGCCGTGAGTCGACTGGCCTACACCACCGAAACCATGACGCTTTACAACGCCCTGGAAGCCCTTACCTTTGGAAGTACCGGCGATGTCGACGAAATCATCCTCGGTGAAGATGTCTACACCGATGGTGTCGCCGAGCTTGAACTCGCCTTCGAAACCTTTGAACTCGGCCAAGTGGCGCTTGGGGGTTGTACCGGCTTTCTTGAAGTGACCGGCCATAGGCTGAGTGCAGTGTTTTTCTTTCTGCTCCTCAAATCCGAGCTGAAGGGCATTGTAGCCGTCGGTCTCGACTGTCTTCACCTGAGTAACCACACAAGGACCTACTTCGATAACAGTGCACGGCATATTCTTGCCGTCGGCACTGAAAACGGATGTCATTCCGATTTTCTTTCCTAATAATCCTGGCATTTCTGTAGTTAGTTAGATAATTGTTTATTCACTTATACCCGGAGCGCCATCGCCTGAGCGCCGGCTCCCGCGGGCTTTCTTTTACATTTATTGAATTGGGGAGTTGGAGTTCGCTACGCGTTATCAGACCTTGATTTCAACTTCCACACCCGAGGGGAGCTCGAGCTTCATCAGAGCGTCGACGGTTTTTGCGGTGGAATTGTAGATGTCAATCAGACGTTTGTAGCTGGAGAGCTGGAACTGCTCGCGCGATTTTTTGTTGACGAAGGTCGAACGGTTCACAGTGAAGATTCTCTTGTGAGTGGGCAGGGGGATAGGACCGCTGATTACAGCGCCTGTCGACTTCACTGTCTTTACGATCTTCTCGGCCGACTTGTCGACGAGATTGTGGTCGTAGCTCTTGAGTTTGATTCGGATTTTCTGGCTCATTTTGTGAGTTTGGTTAATAATTTTGCTGTGCGGCGCCGTCAAGAATCATTAGCTGCCGGAGCCGCGGGATTTTTAAAGAGTCAGGGCCGCCCCGGAAGCCCGGGGCAGCCTTGAGTGGATTTCTGTTATTTGATGAGGTCTACACGGCCCTGGCAGTCGGTGAGCACCTTCTTGGCGATCGACGACGATACCTCAGAGTAGTGAGAGAACGACATCGTGGACGTTGCGCGGCCTGAAGTGATGGTACGCAGAGCTGTCACATAACCGAACATTTCGGCCAGAGGAGCCTGTGCCTTTACTACGCGGGCACCGCTGCGCGAGGTTTCCATGCCTTCTACCTGACCGCGGCGCTTATTGAGGTCGGAGATCACATCGCCCATGCTTTCCTCGGGTGTTACCACCTCGATCTTCATGATAGGCTCCATCAGTACGGGACCTGCCTTCTCCGAAGCCTTCTTGAAGGCCTGGATGGCGCAGAGCTCGAACGAGAGCTGGTCGGAGTCGACCGGGTGGAACGAACCGTCGATTACAGTCACCTTCAGCTTCTCTACCGGATAGCCGGCGAGCACACCATTCTTCATGGCTGTGGTGAAGCCCTTCTGGATCGAGGGGATGAATTCCTTAGGAATGTTACCGCCCTTAACCTCGTCGACAAACTGCAGATTGCCTTCGAAGCCTTCGTCGACGGGCTCAACGCGAACGATGATATCGGCGAATTTACCACGGCCACCGGTCTGCTTCTTGAATACCTCGCGGAGTTCGACAGGTTTGGTGATAGCTTCCTTGTAGGTAACCTGGGGCTGACCCTGGTTGCACTCTACCTTGAATTCGCGCTTCAGACGGTCGATGATGATGTCCAAGTGAAGCTCGCCCATACCCGAGATGACGGTCTGACCGGTCTCCTCGTTGGTTTCAACGCGGAAGGTCGGGTCTTCCTCAGCCAGCTTCTGCAGGCCGACGCCGAGCTTGTCGAGGTCTTTCTGAGTCTTAGGCTCTACGGCGATACCGATCACAGGATCGGGGAATTCCATAGCTTCGAGCACGATGGGGTGGTTTTCGTCACACAGTGTGTCACCGGTGCGGATATCCTTGAAGCCTACGCCTGCGCCGATATCGCCGCAGCCGATCTTCTCCATCGGGTTCTGCTTGTTGGAGTGCATCTGGAACAGACGGCTGACGCGCTCCTTCTTGTCCGAACGTGCGTTGAGCACGTAGCTGCCGGCAACTACATCGCCCGAGTAAACGCGGAAGAAGGTCAGACGGCCTACATAGGGGTCGGTAGCGATCTTGAACGCCAGGGCGCACATAGGAGCTTCCGACGAAGGCTCGCGGGTCTCGATCTTGTCGGGATCGGCAATAGAATGGCCTTCCACGGCGCCGGCATCAAGCGGCGAGGGGAGATATGCGCAGACATTGTCGAGCAGACACTGCACACCTTTGTTCTTGAACGACGAGCCGCAGGTCATGGGCACGATGTCCATCTTCAGGGTGGCGGCGCGCAGCGCGCGGCGGATTTCGTCTTCGGTGATGGTCGAGGGATCGTCGAAATATTTCTCCATCAGAGCGTCGTCGTATTCGGCGATCTTTTCGAGCATCTTGTCGCGCCATTCCTCGCATTCTGCCACGAGGTTGGCGGGGATTTCCTCTATGGAGTATTCGGCGCCCATTGTCTCATCGTGCCAGAAGATAGCCTTCATGGTGATAAGGTCTACCAGACCCTTGAAGGTCTCCTCAGCGCCGATGGGCACCTGGATGGGGCAGGGATTAGCACCCAGCACATCCTTCACCTGACGGCATACTTCGAAGAAGTTTGCACCCGAGCGGTCCATCTTGTTGACGTAGCCGATACGGGGCACATTGTATTTGTCAGCCTGACGCCATACGGTCTCCGACTGGGGCTCAACGCCACCTACGGCGCAGAACGTTGCCACAGCACCGTCGAGCACACGCAGCGAACGTTCAACCTCTACGGTGAAGTCGACGTGTCCCGGAGTGTCAATCAGGTTGATTTTGTATTTGTCGCCGGCATATTTCCAGAAAGTGGTAGTGGCGGCGGAGGTAATTGTGATACCGCGCTCCTGCTCCTGCTCCATCCAGTCCATGGTGGCAGCGCCATCGTGAACCTCACCGATCTTGTGAGTCAGACCCGTGTAGAAAAGGATACGCTCCGAAGTAGTGGTCTTACCGGCATCGATGTGGGCCATGATACCGATATTGCGGGTATACTTTAAATGTTCGTCAATTTTTGCCATTGTTGCTATTGGAATCTTTAAATTTTTATCAATGAAAACAAGGATTTCAAGCAGGCATTAGAAACGGAAGTGTGCGAATGCGCGGTTGGCCTCGGCCATCTTGTGCATATCTTCCTTACGCTTGAAGGCACCGCCCTGCTCGTTGTAGGCATCCATGATTTCAGCGGCGAGCTTGTCGCTCATGGTCTTACCGCCACGCTTGCGGGCATAGTTGATAAGGTTTTTCATCGAAATAGATTCCTTGCGGTCGGGGCGGATTTCGGTAGGCACCTGGAAGGTTGCACCACCTACGCGGCGCGATTTAACCTCAACCAGCGGGGTAACGTTCTCGAGAGCTTTGCCCCAGATTTCCAGGGCTGTCTTCTCTTCGTTAGCCATCTTAGCCTTCACGGTCTCGAGGGCGGAATAGAAGATGGTGTAGGCGGTATTCTTCTTACCGTCGTACATCAGATGGTTGACGAATTTCGTCACTTTCACATCATGAAACACGGGATCCGGCAGGATGACGCGTTTCTTAGGCTTTGCTTTTCTCATTTTCTGTTTTAGCGGAAAAGTTTGTTTTCTTTTTCGTCGTGGCTGGTGTCTTCTTCGGCCTGCGCTCTCGAGCGTCGGGGCCTACTCAACCGTTGTCAGCTACGGGAAATCAAAAAACGACGTTTTGAGTTAATTGGGTTGATTTCTCGTGGTGCTATTTAGTCACTTCACCCTTGGGACATCTGTCGGCCCAAGGATTACTTCTTAGCCGCACCGGCTTTGGGTCGCTTGGCTCCGTATTTAGAGCGGCGCTGCGTACGGTCTTTGACACCGGAGGTATCGAGCGTACCGCGAACGATGTGGTAGCGCACACCGGGAAGGTCCTTTACACGACCGCCACGTACGAGCACGATCGAGTGCTCCTGCAGGTTGTGGCCTTCACCGGGGATATAGGAGTTGACCTCCTTACCGTTGGTCAGGCGCACACGTGCTACTTTACGCATTGCCGAGTTAGGTTTCTTAGGGGTGGTGGTGTAGACGCGCACGCAAACTCCACGACGCTGAGGGCAGGAGTCCAACGCGGGCGACTTGCTCTTGTCCACGAGGGTTTCGCGACCTTTTCTTACTAATTGCTGAATAGTAGGCATCTTAGTTTGTTAATGGTTTTTGTTACTTATAAATTCTGTGTTCTTTCTTTTCTCATTGCAGCCGGGAGGCCACTGCCCGGATTTTTGCGCTCCGCCCGGCCCGGATTTTCTCCGGCCCAAGCCTCCGACCGCACCGCTGACGGCTTAGCCCGAGACCATGCTTCACACACATCTTTACGCACCCTACGCCCCTATCCCTCAGAAGGTTAGGCGGCGCAAGGGCGCAGTAGCCTCTCAAAAGCGATGCAAATTTACGACATATTTCCCTAACTTCCAAATATTTCGGCCCCAAATTTCCTCTCCAAATTTCCTCAGCGAAATTCTACGCTGAACATCCGCTGAATCCACCACCCTAAACCCAGATCTCAACTGGAAACTGCAAAATTTCCCCGATGGAATCCTCGGAATCAACCGGCCATGAAGAGATTTTTGCAAATATTTTTCATACCACGCAAATTTTCGCTAACTTTGCGGCACAATTCACGGTCCGGTAGCTCAGCTGGATAGAGCAACTGCCTTCTAAGCAGTCGGTCCCGCGTTCGAGTCGCGGCCGGATCACCACACAAACAGAGCCTGCCCTCATTCGGCCGTCTCCCAAACTACAAAAAGCCGCCCACCGCGGCTTTTTTCATATAATATCTGATATCTGAAGCCTCAGGCTTCAGACACAGTATCATAAGCGCTTACCTTGATAAAAGTCCTCGGCTTATATCTCCCCCAACGTGGCTTATATCTCCCCCAGCGCGGCTTTTATCTCCCCAGCGCAGCTTTTATTCCCAGCTTTTTTCGTTCCGGCCTTACTGTGATAAAAGCCCGCGGCTTTTATCTCCCCAAGGCGCGGCTTTTATTTCCTCAAGGCTACGGCGGAAGCGGGGGTGAGAGCCGCGATGTGCTCAGCCAGACGATTGAGGCGGCTGGCCTTCTTATAGCTCATCTCCTCCGAGCGCTCTGAGGCCCCTGCCTCCGATATCAGAAGCAACCGTCCCTCAGCGCACGTATCCAAGCCTTTGCCCGTAGGCTTGAAGCGTTCGGAAAATCCATGATCCACTATCTGAATCACGCTCCCGCCTCCTTCCAACACCTCCTTCCGAATCTCATTTTCTATCGGATGTATAAATGGCGATACCGGCACCACACCCTGCCGTGCAGCCAAAATGCATTGCCTCTTATATTCCTGAGCCTGAGCTACGCCCCATTTCCGTCGCACATGCACCGCCATCAGCTGTTTGCGCAATAAAAACAGATTGCCCACGCAATCCACAGTCTCACCGTTAACGCTCACCGACAGGTGGCGCCGGAACAAGTCCGGATACATCCTTTTGATCAGCAACCGGCGCGGATTATCCTGAATATATCTTACGAGGGTGTCAAGCTGTCGTTCGTCAAAGACAATGCGGTCGTTCATGCCTTGGCCCTTGAATATGGTCACTTCATGATTAATAAGGCCCGCTTCCCTGCATCTCCGAGTGGTCGCCGACTCTATCGCCGCCACAATTTTCGTTACGGGCTGAGCGATCTTCTCTTTCACCCGAAGCAATATATGCGCATGGTCAGGCATGATGACATACCGGATAACACAGAGCTACTCGCTTCGGAGTTCCATGGTTTTCTGAATTTCATCATCAAGAATCCGCCCGGTTGGCAACAGCACGACCCGCGGCGCGTCAACGCCGACCGCCCGTTGCGGGTCGCCTGATATCTGCGATAAAGAGGGAGCGTTCTGATGCCGGAAAATGGTGAACATGTATATCCCGGCTAACGTATAGTCATGGAAATTCGCCCTGCGCGTCATGCGCGCTCTCAGAGCTTTCATAATAGCTAATTCATATTTAGCTCAGGAGCATGGCGACGTCCAGGCGCTCGTACGCCTCCTTGATGGCAAGGCGGGTGGTGAAACCTACCGGCACCAGGGGCAGACGCAGCACATCTTCCGCTACGCCCATCAGATTCAGCAGGCATTTGATGCCCGAGGGGTTGCCGTCGGCAAACAGAGCTTTATCCAGCGGCTGAAGCGCAACATCGATGGCCTGAGCCCGCTCATCGTCAGCATTCTCCATAGCAAGCGACACCATGGTTGCGAACAGGCGCGGCAGTGCGTTGCCCACCACGGAGATTACGCCTTCGGCGCCAAGGCCGATCATGCTTCGTGTCAGCGAATCGTCGCCGCTGACCACCTGAAATCCTTCCGGACGTCCCTGAAGAATGTCGCCCACCTGCTCCAGCGAGCCCGAGGCTTCCTTAATCCCTATCACCTTCCCCGGGAAGTCGTGAGCCAGACGCAACGTGGTGGCCGCCTCCATATTTTTCCCCGTGCGCGACGGCACATTATAAAGCACCACAGGCAGCGGCGAAGCCTCGGCCACGGCGCGGAAATGCTGATAAATCCCCTCCTGCGAAGGCTTATTATAGAATGGCACCACGGTGAGGATTGCGCTGTAGCCGCTGAGATCCACCTCCGTCAGATGCTTGGCCAGACGCGAGGTACAGTTGTCGCTCATCCCCAGCACAAGCGGGATTCGACCGCCGGCACAGTCGACCACAAAACGGGCCACCTTATGCCGCTCCTCGCAATCGAGCGTCACAGCCTCGGATGTGGTGGCCAGCACCACGAGATACGACGCCCCGCCGGCAATCTGCATCTCTACCAGACGGCGCAATGCGTCGTAATCTACTGAATAATCGGCTTTAAACGGGGTTACAAGGGCTATGCCCATACCTCTGAGACTAAACGGCTTCATAAGCATTTGTTATGGTGTCATGTCAAAATCCGGAGCCCGGCACTTTTGAACGCGACAAATTTACGAAATTTTTTTTACTCTTTTCTATTTTTCTATTTGCGTCCTCAACGGGTAAGAGCCGGTAAGAAAATATATGTTATCGGCTCTAAACATCAGAGGGTGAAAAAGTGTTTGATAAATACAAAAGCTGCCGGAACGGATTCTCAGGCGACTCGCAAACTATCAAGACATCAACCTAAAAACAACTAAAAATATGAGTGAATTTACCGATATGATCGGCCAGTCGAAACCCACCTTGGTCGACTTTTTTGCCACCTGGTGTGGCCCGTGCAAAATGCAGTCTCCTATTCTGGAGGAAGTTAAACAGTTCGTCGGCGAAAAGGCCAACGTAGTGAAAGTCGACATCGACCGGAATCAGGAGCTGGCCATGCACTATCGAGTGCAGTCGGTGCCTACGCTGATTCTGTTCAAGAATGGCGAACCCGTATGGCGCACCGTCGGCCTGCAACAGCGCGACACCCTCATAAAGAAGATCGAGGAGTACGAAGCCACAAAATCTGACGAGGAGTTCAATAAGTGATCCCCTTTCATACGCCCGCTGCCTGAGTCAGACATCTTCTGACGCCTGACTCAGCAGACATCTGTCGCGACCCGTCCATCCGCCCTGAGCGGAGATGATTGGGTCGCGCACGTTTTTGATAATACATATTACTTAGTCAACGAGCCGATATTCGGGGCAAAAGTCGTAACTTTGCCTAAAATTCTATCTAAGGTGAAAATTCTAATCATGGGAGCCGGCAAAATGGGCTCCTTCTTCAGCGACCTTCTTTCATTCGACCACGAGGTTGCCCTGTTCGACACAAACCCGCGGCGCATGCGTTTCATGTTCAACGCACAGCGGCTGCTGACACTCGACGAGGTGCGCGAGTTTGCGCCCGAAATGGTCATCAACGCCACCACGGTGAGCCACACTCTCGACGCTTTCGAGATGGTGCTCCCCTATCTCCCGTCAGGCTGCATGCTTGCGGACATCGCATCAGTAAAATCGACACTGCCGGAATTTTACGCCTCAAAGGGGCACCCGTTTGTGAGCACTCACCCGATGTTCGGCCCCACCTTCGCCAATCTCGACAACCTCTCGCATCAGAATGCCATCATCATCTCCGAAGGAAGCGATCTGGGCAAAGCCTTCTTCCGCGACCTCTACCGCAAGCTTCATCTGAATGTGGTGGAAGCCACATTTGCCGAGCATGACCGGCTGATGAGCTATTCGCTCACAGTACCGTTCGCCACCACTCTGGGGTTTGCTCAGGTGGCTGGCAACGAGCCGGCGCCGGGTACCACCTTCGCACGCCATCAGGCCATAGCCCGCGGAGTGCTGGGCGAAGACGACAATCTGATTGTCGAGATTCTGCTCAATCCACATTCGCCCGAGCGCCTCAGCGCTCTCATAGCCAACCTCGAAACTCTGCGCGACACCATCGCCACATCCGACCGCGAGGGGCTGCGCAACCTCATAGCCCAAGCCCGCGCTCAGCTCAAATAGCCGGCCGCTCCCGCCTGCGGAGCAATAATAAAAATCTGTAGAAATGTCTGATTTCCAACCTAAAGGCCACCTGGCGATGCTGGGGGCCAACACTATATGGGGTCTGATGTCGCCGGTGACCAAACTGGTGCTCACCACATCGGCCATGACCCCGCTGCTGATGATCGACTGCCGCATCTTCATAGCCTGCGCACTGTTCTGGTTCACATCCATATTCTGCCCGAAGGAACATGTGCCGCCGCGTGACCTCTTCCGCCTCTGCGGAGCCGCGGCCCTGGGCATCCTGTTCAACCAATGCTGCTTCATCTTCGGCGTGAGCCTCACGTCGCCCGGCGAAGCCTCGCTGATCACCACCACCATGCCTATGTGGGTCATGGTGCTGGCCTATATCGTGCTCCGCGAACCCATCAGCGCAAAAAAGATCGGCGGTATAGCCCTGGGCGCCATCGGAGCCGTCACCCTCATGCTCTCCTCCAAATCTATGGGCGACCAGGCCGACAATCCGGCTCTGGGCGATGCAATTGTGCTGCTGGCGCAGCTGAGCTACGCCCTGTATCTCACTTTCTATAAGAACTTTATCCACCGCTACTCGCTGGTGACGCTGATGAAATGGATGTTTCTGTTCGCATCCATCGCCCTGCTGCCTGCATCGCTCCCTTCGATTCTTAGCATGCCGTGGCAAAGCCTTACGCTGATGCAATGGGCCGGAATCGGCTATGTAGCCGTTTTCGCCACATTCATAGCCTACATTTTCATTATGATAGGACAGAAAAATCTGCGGCCTACCATCGTGGGGATATATAATTATGTGCAGCCGATCGTGGCCACCATCGTCGGCGTCTGCCTCGGCCTCGACTCCCTCACGGCGGTGAAGGTCGTCGCCATCCTGCTGGTCTTCTCCGGCGTTTACCTGGTCACAATCTCCCCGTCGCGCGCCTCACTGCGCCGTCACAAGCGCTCCTGACCATCTGATTCTGCAAAATCGGCTCCACATCGGGTCTTAATGAAAGAATTTCGGGAGGTCGGCGTGGAATTGTTGCAAATGTTAAAAAGAAATTGTTATCTTTGCCAATCCTCAACTCAAATTCTTTAAATTTAAAATCCATAGCCTTCTGAAAGTCATGAAATTTGCCGAAAAATGCAACGAGATATTCGACAGAGCCACTGCCGATTACCATAAGACCGACACTGTCGACGCTCCCTATACCAACCCCTACCCCAAAGGTTCGATCGATGCCATCCTCTACGACAAGAACTGGATCGACGTGAACCAATGGCACATGGAAGACATCATCCGCGACCCGAACATCGACCCCGTGGCCGCTCTGAAAATCAAGCGCCGCATCGACTCGTCGAACCAGGAGCGCACCGACATGGTGGAGAATATCGACACATGGTTCCGCGAGAAATATGCCGGAGTGGTTCCCACCGCTGACGCCACCATCAACACCGAAAGCCCCGCCTGGGCCATCGACCGCCTGTCGATTCTCGCCGTCAAGATCTACCACATGAAAGCCGAAGTGGCCCGCGAAGACGCCACCGACGGTCACCGCGAGAAATGCACCTCTAAACTGGCAGTGCTTCTCGAACAGCGCAACGACCTGACCGACGCCATCGACACCCTCCTTGACGACATCGCCGCCGGCCGCAAATACATGAAGGTGTACCGCCAGATGAAGATGTACAACGACGCCGACACCAACCCCATCCTCTACGCCACCAAAAAATAAAGGCGCCACAGTTTTCAACGAATATTTGACGGGTCAAGTGGGAACATTTGTCCCGTCAAATCTGTTTTTCTGACAGATTCATCACGCGTCGGAAGCCAACAGGGAGGCCCGGCGCCACTGTCATATTCCTCACGTTTCAGCTACGTTGAAAAAAGCACTCCATATCGCGCTCAAATCGCTTAAATGGCTCGCCATAGGCGTGGCCGGACTGATTGCGCTCGTAGTGCTGCTTTTCTATCTCCCACCGGTTCAGGATTTTGCCATCCATACCGCGCTGAAATCGATCAACGCCTCGGGCGATATGCGCATCGGGGTGAAGTTTGCCCGCATCTCCTTCCCGCTCAAAATCAAAGTCGACTCGCTGGTGATGGACACCCCCGGGATGCACATCGCCTCCGACCGCCTGCGCGGCGACATCGCCTTCTGGCCGCTTTTAGGCCTGAACGTCGACGTCAGGGAGATAAGCCTGAGGAATGCCACCGTCAATCTCGGCACGCCCGATTCGGCGCTCTATATGCGCTCCCGGCTGCAGCTGGCACAGCTCAAAGGCGCCAGTATCAGCCTGAGAAAGAGCCGGATATCCATCGATTCCATCATTGGACGATCCGGAAAAATCGACCTGGTGATGATGCCCGACTCCGTGGCCAAACCCAAGGAGGAATCGGCCCCGGCAGAATGGGAAATCGCACTGCATCACGCTGCGCTTCAGCAGATTGACTACTCCATGCGCATGATGCCCACCATCGACTCGCTCGCCTGCATAATCCCCGACGCCCGTCTGACGGAAGGGTATATCTCACTGAAGAACAGCAAATTGCGCGTGGAGTCGCTGGAAATCAACAAAGCCGACGCCACGTATATAGTCCCCACCCCTGAAGTCGCCGAAGCCTTCGCCAAGACACATCCCGCGGCCCCTCAGCCGGCGGACACAGTAGCCTCTGCACCCTGGGAAATCCACGCCAACCGCCTGAGGCTCAACGATTCGCGCGCTCTGTATACTACCGCCGGAGCCGCCCCGACAGCCGGATTCGATCCGGCCTACATCGAGGTCACAGGCATCAAGCTTGAGGTGGATTCGTTCTACAACCGGGGAATGGAAATCCGCGTGCCCGTCAAGCAGTTAGCCGCACGCGAACGCTGCGGCTTCAACCCCACCCTCAGCGGCCTGTTCGCCATGGATTCCACGGCCATGCACGCCACCGGGTTCGTGCTTACCACCCCTGAAACCCGCATCGGTCTCGACGCCATGATGGGCCTTCAGCCCAAAGACGCCCCCGTCAGCCTGAATCTCGACGCCATGATCGGGCGCGGCGACATAGCCATGCTCGCTCCCCCATCAGCCGCCCAAATAGTCAAGGCTCTCCCGCCCTACACCCCCTTAGACCTTGATGCCGAAATCGACGGCACCATGAGCGACCTGCATATCCGCCGCCTCAGCGCCGAAATCAAGCGCCACATAGCCGTGAATCTTCAGGGCGATATCGCCGACTTCAGCTCGTTTGACCAGGCCCGCGGCAATCTGCAGCTCACCGGCAACATCTCCGCTGGCGCCTTCATCAAGCCAGCCCTGCTCGACGCCAAGATGCAGCGTCAGGTCAGCATCCCGCCGCTGAGGATCCACGGCGACGTGGACCTCAACCGAGGCGTAATCGACGGCGAACTCAGCGCCGTGACCCATCAGGGCGACGTAGCGCTCACAGCCATGTGGAACGGTCGCCGTCAGGCCTACGACGTCGATCTGGATATGCGCACATTCCCCATCCAGAGCATTCTGCCGCTCTCCGGCCTCGCCGACATCGACGCCACGGTGTCAGCCACCGGCACGGGGCTCGACTTCTTCTCGCCCAAAACCGAGGCCCAGGCCAAGATCGATCTTCGTAGCGCCGTCTACAACCATCAGCACTTCACCGACATCACCCTCGATGCCGACATGGCCGGCGGCCACGCCTCCGTGAAGGCCAACTCGGCCAACCGCGCCGCAAACTTCAGCCTTGACGCCAACGGCAATCTCGACGGCGACACGCTGCGCTGGCAGTTCAACGGCGATGTGCGCCGCCTCGACCTTCACGTCCTGGCTCTGACCGACAGCGCAGCCGACGCCTCCATCCGTTTCTCCGGCCGTGCCGACTACTCGCCGGCTATCGCCGCCACACGCCGCCGCCACGGCCGCCCCATGGCCGTCGACGCCGATGTCGACATAGCTTCGCTCTATTTCCGCATGGGCTCAGAGACAGTCAACGCCGACTCCCTGATTCTGGACTTCATCACCCACTCGGGACGCACCGATGCCGCGCTGCGCAACCACGCTCTGACAGCCTCGTTCCGCTCGCCCGTATCGCTCGATACGCTGCTGCAGCATTTCACCTGGACCTCCCAGGCTCTCAACCGCGACCTCGCCCGCCGGCGCCTGGCTATCGACACCATCCAGAAAGCCATGCCCCCCTTCACTCTCGATCTGGCCGCCTCCGGACCCGACAATCTGCTGAGCAGCTATCTGGCCGGCCTCGACATGAGCTTCAACAAGCTCAGCCTCAAGGCTTCAAACGATACAGTGTTCAATCTGACCGCCTCGCTCGACGGATTCCGGAAGGGAACCATGCAGCTCGACTCCATCACCGCCGACCTCCATCAGTATGGCTCCTACCTGCTCTACGCCCTGCAGCTCAACAACCGGCCGGGCACATTCGACCAGTTTGCCCATGTGGATGCCTCCGGCTACATCAACGCCTCACGCCTGTCGATAGTGGCCCATCAGGAAAACATTCAGGGTGAGACGGGCTATTCGCTCGGCGCAGTGGCTTCGCTGCGCGACTCCACGCTGTTCCATATCCAGTTCGTCCCCTTCCATCCCATCATCGGCTATAAGGACTGGGAACTCAACCCCGACAACTTCATCGACTTCGACCTGGCCAAGCGTCATCTCGACGCCAACCTCTATCTCCACAACTCCGTCAGCTCGCTCCATCTCTTCACCAACCACGACCACTCCGACTCCAGCGCCGACGACATCAACCTGCAGATAAAAGACGTCAAGCTCTCCGACTGGCTGGCCATAAACCCGTTCGCTCCGCCCGTCACAGGCGATCTCTCGGCCGATCTGAAGTTCCGCTGGGCAAGCCCCGACCTCAACGGCTCGGGCACCGTGGCGCTGACAGATTTCAACTACGGCCGCCAGAAGGTGGGCGACTTCGAGCTGCAGCTTGATGTGGCCACCAACGCCTCCGGCACCATGCGTGCCACTACCGCCCTGATGGTCAACGGCCAGAAGGCTATCACAGCTTCGGGCAACCTCAACGACTCCACCGCCGTCAACCCGTTCATGCTGGATTTCAAGATGTTCCATTTCCCGCTGAGCGTGGTCAACCCCTTCCTCCCCACCGGCACGGCCAAACTCACCGGCTGGCTCAACGGGACGATGGATGTGGTCGGATCGATGACCGACCCGCAGTTCAACGGCTACCTGCAGTTTGACTCCACCACGGTCAATGTGACCATGCTGGGCACCCCGTTCCGCTTCTCCGACACCAAGATTCCCGTCGACTCAAGTATAGCTTCGTTCAGCGATTTCCAGATTCTCGGCGTCAACGAAAATCCGCTTAAGATCAACGGACAGGTCAATTTCCGGTCGCTCTCCGACCCGTCGCTGAAGCTCAACATGACCGCCCGCGACATGCAGGTGGTAGGCTCGAAGAAGCAGCCACGGGCTCAGGCCTACGGCAAAGCCTTCATCGACCTCGACGCCGACATCAAAGGCAATCTGCGCTTCCTCTCGGTCGACGCCGCGCTGAATCTGCTCCCGGGCTCCAACGTGACCTACATCATGGCCGACGCCACCCAGGCCCTCCAGAGCCGCAGCAATCAGGATATGGTGCGCTTCGTCAACTTCGCCGATACGGCTGCCGTAGCTCAGACCGACACCATAGTCACCTCAGGAATGATGATGGACATCGACGCGCGCCTGAAGGTGTCGCCCAACACCACCGTCACCGTGGAGCTTGACCCCTCGGGCAATTCGCGGGTGCAGCTCCAGGCCAACGGCACGCTCAACTATACCCAGGACTTCATGTCGGACAGCCACTGCACCGGCCGCATGGACCTCTCGGGAGGATATGTGCGCTACGCTGTGCCGCTCATCGGCGAGAAGTCGTTCACCTTCCGTCAGGGGAGCTACGTAGAGTTCACCGGCGATATGCTCGATCCGCAGCTCCACGTGAACGCCTACGACGACATCCGCGCCAATGTGAGCGGCGACGGCAATTCGCGGGTGGTCAATTTCGACGTGCTGCTCAAAGTCACCGGCTCGCTCAACCAGATGGAAGTGGTGTTCGATCTGGAATGTCCCGACGACATCACAGTGGCCAACGAGTTGAAAGCCATGACACCCGAACAGCGGGCCAACCAGGCCATGAACCTGCTGCTTTACGGCTCCTACAACGCCGCCGGCACCCAGACCATCACTTCGGGCAATGTAGGCACCAACGCTCTGTACAACTTCCTGCAGTCGCAGATTAACTCATGGGCCGCCCAGACCATCAAGGGCGTCGACCTCTCGTTCGGCATCAACCAGTATGACAAGACCGTCGACGAAGCCAACACCTCCACCATGAGCTACAGCTACCGCGTGAGCAAATCGCTCTTCGACGACCGCTTCAAGATCATCGTGGGCGGCAACTATGCCACCGATGCCAACGCCGACGAAAACTTCTCGCAGAATCTTATCGCCGACATCTCGTTCGAGTATATGCTCAATAAATCGGGATCGATGTATGTGCGCATCTTCCGCCATACAGGCTACGAGAGCATCCTCGAAGGCGAAATCACCCAGACGGGTGTCGGCTTCGTCTACCGCAAGAAGCTGTCGCGCATCGGCGACATGTTCAGGTTCATGCGCAAGCTGCGGCCGCGGCCCAAGGAGCCCATAGCCCTGCCCGTGCCTGAAAAAGACATGCCGTAGCCCGCATCAACCGTAACCCGCCTCTGAATCCGTTATAACCCGCCTCTGGATCCACCATATCATCAGCGCTCAATCACCATAACCCGCATGAAACTTCGCGCCTTACATATCTCCCTATGGCCGGCAGCCGCTCTTGCGGCTCTCGCGCTGGCCTCATGCTCCACCACGCGGCGCATCCCCGAGGGCGAACAGCTCTACACGGGCCTCAAGCGCGTAGAGGTGAAAGCACCCGAGGGGCAGGATGTGCCCGAAGGGGTGACAGCCCAGCTCGAAGAGGCCGTGGCCGTCGCTCCCAACAACGCCATCTTCAATTCGCCCAAATACCGCTGGCCCTTCCCTCTGGGCCTGTGGGTCTACAACAACTGGTCGAACCCTCCCAAAGGACTAAAACACAAGCTATACGAAAAGCTCGTGGCCGAGCCGGTGCTCGTCAGCGACGTGCGCCCCGACCTGCGCGCCCGCATGCTCGACGAAATTCTCGACAACAACGGCTACTTCCGCGGCAGCGCCAGCTACGAGATTCTCGACCAGAAGAACCCCAGGAAAGCCAAAATCGCATACTCCATCACCACCGGACCGGCCTACCGTCTCGACTCCATCCAGCTGCTGCCCGACACGTGCCATCTGTATCATCTGATCGACTCGCTGGCGGCAAAGGATCCTTATCTGGTGCGCGGCGAGCGCTACTCCACCGACTCGCTGAGTGTGGTCCGCACACGTATCACCAACTCGCTGCGCAACCGCGGCTACTACTTTTTCCGTCCGGAATTCATCGAATATCTGGCCGACTCCATAGCCAACCCCATGAAGATCGACCTCCGTCTGGAGGTGGCCAAAAATACGCCTGCTGTCCTGCTGAAGCGTTACCTCACGGGCAATGTGACCATGACAGTGTTCCGCAACAAAGGCGGAGGCACTCCCGACACTATCCCCACCTCGCGCGGCACCCTGATCCAGATGCAGCCCTCGCGCCTGCGCCATCAGCTCATGCCCGAATGTGTCACCTTCCGCCAGGGGCGCATCTTCTCGGTGCGCGACATGAACCGCACACAGACGCGCCTGGGGCGTCTGGGCATCTTCAACGCCATCAACATCGAGGCCATACCCGACACCACCGCCAAGGAGCCGACGCTCGATGTGGACATCAACTGCACATTCGATGTGCCGCTGGAAGCCACTGTGGAGCTCAACGCATCGTCAAAGAGCAACTCCTACATCGGCCCGGGTATCCTGCTGGGCGTGACCAACCGCAACATCTTCGGGGGCGGAGAGCAGCTGAGCGTGCAGCTCACCGGCAACTACGAATGGCAGACAGGCCAGGGGAACTCGTCGGTATTCAACTCATACGAGGCCGGAATCACCACGTCGCTGGCCATCCCGCGCCTGCTGGCGCCAAAATTCATCCGCCGGCGCAACCGCAACCTCAACTGGACGCGCTTCACCCTGAACTTCGACCTTCTCAACCGTCCGCACTACTTCAAGATGGCACAGTTCAACATCTCGTTCAGCTACGACTGGCAGTCATCGCGCTACTCGTCCCACTCGCTGACGCCGCTTAAGATCACGTATACCAACCTGCTGCATACCACCTACGATTTCGACTCCATCACCTCGGCCAACCCCGCCATCGCGCTGAGTTTCCGTTCGCAGTATATCCCCCAGCTGGCCTACACCTATACCTACGACCGCATGTTCGACTCCGACAACGGCATCACATGGCAGACCACAGTGCAGGAGGCGGGCAATCTGTTCTGGAGCATCTATCAGCTCTGCGGCAAGCGCGGCGAAAAGGAGCTGTTCGGCACCCCGTTCTCGCAGTTTGTCAAAGGGCAGACCCAGATAGTCTACTCGCGGCGCCTGTGGGGCGACAACTGGCTTGTGTCGCGCGCACTGGTGGGAGCCGCCCATGCCTACGGCAACGCCGAGGAGGTGCCTTATGCCGAGCAATTCTATGCCGGCGGAGCCAACTCCATCCGCGCTTTCACCGTGCGTTCGCTCGGCCCGGGCAGCTACCGTCCGCCGGAGTCGGTGCGCGACAGCTATTTCGACCAGACCGGTACGTTTAAGTTCGAGGTCAACACCGAATACCGCTTCCCGATCGTAGGGCCGCTCCATGGGGCCGTGTTTATCGATGCCGGCAATGTGTGGCTGCTCAAGAAAGACCCGTTGCGTCCCGGCGGCGAGCTGAAAGCCTCCACATTCCTGAAAGACATCGCCCTGGGTACGGGCGTCGGCCTGCGTTTCGACGTCTCGATGCTGGTGGTGCGCGGCGATCTCGGTATCGGCATCCATGCGCCCTACGACACCGGCCGCTCAGGCTACTACAATATGGAGTCATTCCGCAAATCTCTTGCCTTCCATCTGGCCATCGGCTATCCGTTCTAAAAGCCGGATCTAACCTCACTATGCCAATCATCCGTATCACCGACCTGCGCGACCCACGCCTCGACGTGTTCTCGCGCCTTACCGAGGCCCAGCTGCGCAACCGCCTCTGCCCCGCCGAAGGGGTATTTATCGCCGAATCGCCCAAAGTAATCGCCGTGGCGCTCGACAGCGGCTACCGTCCGCTGTCGCTGCTCTGCGAGGAGCGCCACATCAGCGGCGACGCCGCCGGAATCATAGCCCGCTGCGGCGACATCCCCGTCTACACCGGGCCGCGGGAAATGCTGGCCGACCTGACGGGGTATACGCTCACGCGCGGAGTGCTCTGCGCCATGCGGCGCCCCGAGCTCCCCACGGCTGCCGAAGTATGCAAGGGGGCGCGCCGGGTAGTGGTGATCGACTCAGTGACCGACACCACCAACATAGGCGCCATCTTCCGCTCGGCCGCGGCTTTGGGGATAGACGCCGTATTGCTGACGCCCACTTCGTGCGACCCGCTCAACCGCCGCAGCATCCGTGTATCGATGGGATCGGTGTTTCTGGTGCCGTGGACATGGCTGGAGGGCGACCGGCCGCTAACAGACCAGCTCCACGACTTCGGACTGCGCTCCGCGGCCATGGCCCTGACTGACAATTCGGTAAGTATCGACGATCCGCAGCTCTGCGCCGAGCCGCGCCTGGCCATCATCATGGGCACAGAGGGCGACGGCCTCTCGCGGGAGGTAATCTCGTCGGCCGACTACACCGTGCGCATCCCCATGAGCCACTGCGTGGACTCGCTGAACGTGGCAGCGGCAGCCGCCGTTGCCTTCTGGCAGCTGCGCTCACAGGCCAAGGCCTGAAACGTGGTCCTGTCGGGCTTGTTCTCTGTAAACTATCGGGCCTGCATCATGTGGGCCATCGGACGGAACCCGAGCGACCCGTAGAGCGCCGAAGCCATGTCGCTGCTCTCCAGATAGATTTTGCCACAACGGTGCCACCGGGCTTGCTCCACCAGATGGCGCGTAATGGCTGCGCCCAAGCCACGGCGGCGGTAAGGCTTGCGCACATATATATTCATCAGATGGGCACACCGGCCCGTGGGATTGTCGGGCGAAGGCAACTCCTGATACAGGCAGAGACCGCCGCATCCGGCTTCCTCGCCGTCGGCCACAGCCACAAACGCCTCGTGTGTCCCGTCGTCGATATGACGGGCGTAGTAATCGCGGTTGGCCGCCAGCAGTTCGGATCCCGGCTTCTGAGCGAACACTTCGGCGATGACTTCGCGCCGCCACGGCATCGGGGTGGCGGCGGGCCATGGCGGCAAAGCGCCCGTAGATGGTGCGCCGGTCAGCATCGTTTTTCATATTAGACATTATCCCTTCTTAATATTGCGGTTTATTATCCCTTGTTTTGCGTCGCTTCATCATCTTATCCGTTTGCGGACCGAGGAAAATCAGAAGCGGCCTATGATGCAGATATAACAAATTCTCCAGCCTATTTGCTTTATACAATGAGCTGCGCCGCCCGAATTTTAAGAGCCGGTTCGACAATAGGGGGAATTTGCAGTTTGCATATTTGGCAATTAGCGAGCGAATTCAGCATTTTTGAAGAATTTTGTCAATTTTTTTCTAAAAAAATTTGCAAAATGAAAAATTAGCTATACCTTTGCGAGTGCAACACAACTATGTTATGCAACATATTTGTGCAGCACTTCCGGCTGCGAAGCCCGAATCAACTCCAATTTGTCAATCATTCATTCTCTCTCTTAACTGCAATCACTCATTGTCTCGTCCGCTTTATAGTTCATTCATTCTTTAATCATTCATTAATTCCATTAGGTATGAAGAAACTCTACTCAGTACTCGCTTCCGCGGCTCTCGTCCTCACCGCCACAGCCGCCAATCAGGCCACATTAGCAGGCATAGCCCAAACTACGGCTACCCGCATCGCGCCCAAGTCGATCCAGCTTAAATCAGCCGAACCGCTCCGGCTCGCCGCTCCGACAAAAGCGAAAGCCGCTGCTAAGGCTCCCTCCTTCTCCACCAACGCCGACTTCACGGCTAAGTACACATGGGGGTATAAGAATCTGCTCAACAATACTCCCGATGAGAATATCGAAATCACAGTGACCGACGAAGCCACCGGCGCAGCCGAAATCACCGGTCTCCCTCAGGGATACAAACTCAAATGTACCGTCGATGCTGCCGCCGGAACGGTGACCATCCCCAACAATCAGAATCTGGGTGCCGATTCAAATGGTGACATCAACTACTTTTATATCAAGTCCGCCAACAGCGATGGCAGTCTTGCTGATGGCATCGCTGATCAGGCTGCTACAGTCGGAAATATTGCCGACGGAGTCATCACATTCCCGAGAATGGACATCTGGGCAATCGGAGATTATAATCAGGAAGACCTCGGCTGGTGGGTATTGACCTACGTCAATACCTTTACCTGGAAAGATCCGGATGCGAAAGACTACTCTGTGAAAGTTTCGCTCACTGCAGAATCCTGCGTGGAAGCAGGCGGCAAACTCCGCTTCACTGTTAAGTCAGGCGCCGATGTTGCATCAGCCAAATGCATGCTGATGGACGGATTCTACGATATCGCAATGGCCGATTATTTTACCGGCTACATGAATATCGACCTTCCTGCCACAAGCGGCTCATTCCAGCTCCCCACAAGCAGTCTTGTAACAGAAAGTTCGCTCCAGACCCTTTTTGTAGGCGGATTTGATGCAGATGGTAATGCACAGGGCACCGGCGGCGCAGTAGCCTTCGTATTCGCCGACGACGCAGACAACTGGACCACTATCGGTCAGGCTGATTTCACCGAAGATCTCGTCTCGTCGGTTTACAATAACGGCACTTCCGCCACCTATAAGGTTGAAGTGCTCGAAAACAAAGAGACCAAAGGCCTATACCGCGTGATGAATCCCTATGCTGAAAATCATACCGGAATCACCAACTATCACACTTGCGACGGTCACTTTCTGCTCATCGACGCCACCGACCCCGAAAAGGTTCTTCTGAAAGAGAGCGTTGTAGGATTTGAAGGCGACGATGGCCCTGAGGTCTATGTCAGCATGAACGAATACTCCGGTCAGGATGATGAGGCTTACCGTGGCAAACTCGACAACGGAGTCATCACCTTCCCTAAAAAAGCGATTCTCAACTACACTCTGACCAACGCTAATCCCTACTACGCATGCTCAGGCGCATTCAAGCTTGTGCTCCCCGATGCTGGCGGTATCGACGGCGTGGCAGCTGATGCAGATGCAGACGCTCCCGTGGAATACTTCAACCTCCAGGGCATGCGCGTAGCAGCTCCCGCCGCAGGTCAGCTCGTGATCCGTCGTCAGGGCGATGCAGTCAGCAAAATCCTTGTAAAATAAACCTAATGCACATACCCCTTCACAGGGGCCGTACGGAGGCCGCGCCTGGTGCGCGGCCTCTTTTTTCATCTTTTTTTGCCCCGGTCTGCCCAAAAATGCCTAAATTTGTGGCTAATCATGAGCAAAATCTACAAACCATATAAACGCCCCTTCACCGTAGGGCGTCTGCTGCGCTGGACGCGCATCGCGGTGGCACTGACGATGTTTGCCATCGTCACGTCGCTCTTCGTGTCTATGGCGGCCGCCCTCACCCTCCGGCTTCATTGGGCCACACAGATCCAGATTCTTCCGCTCGCTCTGGCCGGAGCCGGAGCAGCCTTGGCCATCTGGGCGGCGGTGACGCTGATTTTCGGACGCATCTACTGCTCGTCGGTATGCCCCATGGGCACACTTCAGGACATCTTCGCGCGCCTGCCGCGCCTGACCAAATCGGCCCGCCGGCGCCATAAATACCGCCACACCCAGGCCGCCAACAAGTTCCGCTACGCCTTCCTCACCCTCGTGGCCGGTACGGCCGTGGTGGGTTCAAGCCTGCTGGTGACGCTCTTCGACCCCTACAGCGCCTATGGCCGCATCGCCTCAGAAATATGGGCGCCGCTGGCCGAAATCGTCGGCGGTCAGGAAGTGCTGGTAGCCTCCTGGAACGCCTTCGCCATAGCGATGGTCACTCTGGTGGCCGTGGCAGCCTGCGCCGCATGGAAGGGCCGCATCATCTGCAATACCATCTGCCCCGTCGGCTCTATACTGAGCCTGCTGAGCCGCTGGCCGCTCTTCCATTTCGACATCAACACCGACGTATGCGTCAACTGCCACCGATGCGAACATTCGTGCAAAGCCGGGTGCATCGACGTCAGCACTCATACGATCGACTCATCGCGCTGTGTGGTCTGCTTCGACTGCATCGACGCCTGCCACGACAAAGCCATCAGCTACACCACCAGCCGCCACCGCCTGTCGATGCCCATGATGCAGCGCATCACCCCCACTCCTACCCCCTGCTCTGCTCCGG
Source organism: uncultured Porphyromonadaceae bacterium (assembly GCA_945916235.1). Taxonomy (GTDB): domain Bacteria; phylum Bacteroidota; class Bacteroidia; order Bacteroidales; family Muribaculaceae; genus UBA7173. The sequence goes on from CAMEGQ010000013.1 coordinate 40,776, forward strand.
AGAAAGGTGCGTCGGCGCTGAAAGCCGGCAAAACCGACACAGCTGACAAAGCCGTAAAGGCCATAGACGACACGGCAGTAAAAATCGACCGCCGACAGTTTTTGACCACAGGACTGATTCTGGCCGCCACTCCGATGATGGAAGCTGCAAGGCGCCGCTCGCGCCTGGGCCTGGGCCGGCGCAAGCACGACACCGGCGCGCCGCTTGAAGGGCTTGAGCCCGTGGCCCCTCCGGGACGCCGCTCGCTGCGCGACTATCTCCAGCGATGCACCGGATGCGGCCTGTGTGTGGCCAACTGCCCATCGAAGGTGCTTCGCCCGTCGACCTCGGAATTCGGGCTTAGCCATATCCTCAAACCCGTAATGGACTATCAGGCAGCCTACTGCAGCTATTCCTGCACACGATGCACCGACGTCTGTCCCACAGAAGCCCTGCAGCAGCTCACCGTGGAGGAGAAGCACACCTTCATCCTCGGTAAAGCCATCGTCAACGCCAACAATTGCATCGGATGCGGCCACTGTGTGCCGCGCTGTCCGCGCGAAGCCATACGCATGGTGGCCCGCGGCTCGGGCGAAGGGAGCTGGCAGGTGGCGCAGGTCGACTACGAGCTTTGCATCGGCTGCGGCGCATGCCAGTTTGTCTGCCCCGCCCATCCGGTAAAGGCCATCTGCGTCAACGGCGCAGGCGCCCTCCCCTGACATCAGCTATCAATCATCTACGTTACTCCATATCTGAATGAAAGCATACCTCCAGCTTCTGCAGCATATCCTCGACAACGGGACTCAGAAGACCGACCGCACCGGCACGGGCACGCGCAGCGTGTTCGGCTATCAGATGCGCTTCGACCTCGCCGACGGTTTCCCGCTGCTCACCACCAAGAAGGTGCATCTGAAATCCATCATCCACGAACTGCTGTGGTTTCTCAAAGGAGACACCAATGTGAAATATCTGCAGGACAACGGGGTGCGCATCTGGAACGAATGGGCTGACCCCGACGGGTCGCTCGGCCACATCTACGGCTACCAGTGGCGCTCATGGCCCACCTACGACGGCGGCTTTATCGACCAGATTCAGCAGGCTGTCGACGATATCCGCCATAACCCCGACTCGCGCCGCATCATCGTCAGCGCATGGAATGTGGCCGACCTCAAAAATATGAACCTCCCGCCCTGCCACGCTTTCTTCCAGTTCTACGTGGCCAACGGGCGCCTGTCGTTGCAGCTTTACCAGCGCAGCGCCGACTGCTTCCTGGGAGTGCCGTTCAATATCGCATCTTACGCCCTGCTGACCATGATGATGGCGCAGGTCTGCGGCCTTCAGCCCGGCGAATTCATCCATACCCTCGGCGACGCCCACATTTATAACAACCATATGGAGCAGGTGGCAGAGCAGCTGAAG
>CAMEGQ010000014.1 GCA_945916235.1 uncultured Porphyromonadaceae bacterium
ATAAATCGTATAAATCGTATAAAATTGTAAGCCGGATGAATCCTTAGGTGGATTATCGGGCGGCGGCGAGGGCGGCGGTAATCAGTTCGGGCAGGGTGGGATGAGCGTGGATGGTGTGGAGCAGGTCGGAGGCTGTCAGGCCGTTGCTCATGGCCACGGCTACCTCCGATATGAGGTCGGAGGCGTGAGTGCCGAAGATGTGGCAGCCTAAAATCCGGTCGGTGTCGCGCTCAGTGATTATTTTGACCATTCCGTCGGCCTCGGCCATGGCGCAGGCTTTGCCGTTGGCACGATAGAACGCTTTGCCAACTTTGACCGCCGGATTTTGCTCCTCGGCCTGAGCCTGAGTGAGCCCTACCATGGCGCATTCAGGCATCGTAAACACTGCAGAGGGCACTACGCTAAGGTCGACATTCTCACCCATCACAAGCCTTGCCTGTGCCGATGCGGCATGGGCCAGCTGGCAAAGGCCGTTGCAGTCGCCTATGGCGCGTATTCCTTCTACTGACGTTCGCATCAGCGGGTCGACCACGATTCCGCGACGGCCTGTCTCTATCCCCACCTCCGGCACTCCTTCGGGTATCACGGGGCGTCGCCCTACGGCCATGAGCACTACCTCGGCTTCGGCGGTGCGCTCACGGTTTTTCTCCGTGAAATGCACGCGCTTGATTTCGCCTTCCACGGCTTCCACGCTGTCGACCCGGGAGCTGACATGGAAATCTACGCCGCGGTGCTTCATAGTGGTTCGCAGGCGTTTGGCCACCTCGGCATCCAGAGCCGGAAGGATCTCGGGGCAGAATTCCACCACAGTCACCTCCACGCCAAGCCTATGGAAAATCGAGGCGAACTCCATCCCTATCACCCCTCCGCCGATCACTATTACCGACTGCGGAAGTGCTTGCAGGTCAAGCAGTTCATTGCTCGTGACGGTCAGCTCCGCTCCGGGGATGGGGAGGATAGTAGGCTCTGAGCCCGTGGCTATCAGGATGTTGGCTGAGTTGAATCGCAGGAGCGCCCCTTCGGGTGCCGTCACCTCTACCGCGTGTAGCCGACGGCCTGATTCGTCGATACCTTCAGCCTTCACCAGTCGGGCTTCGCCGCTGACCACCGTGCAACCGCTGATCACAGCGGCCACCTGCTCGCGCAGCCCGGCAACAACGGCGTTTTTGCGCGCGGTCATGGCGGCGGCATCGACGGCAATGGTGTCAGCGCTCAGATTTACCCCCGCTTCGGAGGCACCGGCCACCATCGAGGCCACTTCGGCCGTATGGCAGAAGCATTTGGTGGGGATGCAGCCTCGGTTCAGGCATGTGCCTCCCAGCATGTCGCGCTCAATGAGCACTACGCTTTCGCCCCGGGCTGAGGCTATGGCGGCAGCCTCGTAGCCGCCCGGCCCGGCGCCGATTATAATCCAGTCGTATTTCTCTGACATACAGCTCACGGTGTTCAGTCTTTTATGTATGTAGTCTTCGGGTTAAGCGCTGCTTCGGTGTCGTCGGGATGCGAGATGGGAGTCTCATGAGGCGCCGATATCACAGCCTCGGGATTCTCGCGGGCCTCGCGGGCGATGGCATGCATCACCTCGATGAAGCGGTCGAGCGTTTCGGGGCTTTCGGTTTCGGTCGGCTCAATCATCAGCGACTCGTGGAAGAGCAGCGGGAAATAGATGGTCGGCGCATGGAATCCGTAGTCAAGCAGACGCTTGGCAACATTCAGCGTGGTCACTCCGGTGGATTTGTCCTTCAGGCCGTCGAATACGAACTCATGTTTGCATACCGTCTCAATCGGGAGCAGATAGTCGTCTTTCAGCTGCTCCTTGATGTAGTTGGCGTTGAGAGTGGCCAGCGGGCCGGCCTCCATGAGCCCTTCGCTTCCGAGAGAAAGGATATAGGCCAAGGCTCGGGCCTGAACGGCGAAGTTGCCGAGCCATGCCGACACCTGCCCCAGAGCTTTCCCGTCGCCGGTGAGCCGGAAAGTCACCTTCCCGTCCGCCGCTGTATGGCGGATCACGCGCGGATTGGGGAGGAATTGCTCCAGGCCTTTGCGCACACCGACGGGGCCGGAGCCGGGTCCGCCGCCGCCGTGGGGAGTCGAGAAGGTCTTGTGCAGGTTGATGTGCATCACGTCGAAACCCATGTCGCCCGGACGGGCCACGCCCAGCATCGGGTTGAGGTTGGCGCCGTCGTAATACATCAGCGCTCCGGCTTGGTGCACCAGGCGGGCGATTTCGGGGATATTTTTCTCGAACAGACCCAGAGTGTTGGGGTTGGTCATCATCATGGCGGCCACTGTATCGTCGAGCAGCGGACGCAGATCGTCGACATCCACCGTGCCGTCGGGGCGGCTTTTCACCTCTACCACCTCCAGACCGGCCACTGCGGCCGATGCCGGATTGGTGCCGTGGGCCGAGTCGGGCACAATCACCTTGCAGCGCTTCGTGTCGCCGCGCGACTCATGGTATGCGCGGATGGTCATCAGGCCCGTCAGCTCGCCGTGAGCGCCGGCAAACGGGTTGAGGGTGAACTCGCTCATCCCCCCGATTTCGCTCAGCGCATTCTGGAGGTTCCAGTACATCTCAAGGTTGCCCTGAGCAGCCTGACCTACAGCGGGATGCATCGAGGCGAAGCCGGGGTGCGACGCCATCTCCTCGTTGATCTTGGGGTTGTATTTCATCGTGCACGACCCCAGCGGGTAGAATCCGGTGTCGACGCCGAAATTGTTGGTCGACATGTTGTTGTAGTGGCGCACTACGGTAAGCTCGTCAGCCTCAGGCAGATCGGGCTTTTCGGAGCGGAGCAGAGAGGCGCCTAAGGCGGCAGCCTTGTCAGTGCCGTGAGCAGTGTCGCCTAAGCCGTTGTCAGGCAGGGAATAACCCTTGCGGCCCGGATGCGACAGCTCGAATATCAGTTTGTCGTAAAGTTTCTTATTCATCTCTTGTTCAGGCTTATAGGGTTATTGTCTGGCGGCTTTGTGCTCTTTCGCTATGTTGAGGTACCGGCCGTAGGCCTTGGCAAGGCGGTCGGCATCATCCTTGGTCTGCATCTCCGTGGCGGCCATCAGCAGGCAGTCGCCATCCACGGCCACACCGGCGAGGATCTTTTCCTCGCGCAGGGCATAGTCGATAAACTCCTGAGCGTCAACGTCAAGCTTGAGCAGAAATTCGTTGAGGAAAGGCTTGCCGGCATATTTCAGGCAGCAACCTCCTTCGGCGGTCATCCTGTCGAGCAGGTAGAGAGCCATCTGGTGGCCCCGGTAGGCGATTTCGCGCAGGCCGTTGGCGCCGTGGAGCGCAACGTATGCGGCCACGCAGAGCGTCATCAGCCCCTGATTCGAGCAGATGTTCGATGTAGCTTTTTCGCGGCGTATATGCTGCTCGCGGGCCTGAAGAGTCAGCACGAAGCACCGGCGCCCCTCGGCGTCGGTGGTCTGGCCCACGATGCGTCCGGGCATCTTGCGCATCAGCGCTTTGGTGGCGCAGAGATAGCCCAGGTACGGGCCGCCGTAGCTCATGGGGAGGCCCAGACTCTGGGCGTCGCCGCAGGCTATATCGGCGCCCCACTCGCCGGGAGTGCGCAGCGTGGCAAGGTCGGCGGCCACGCAGTTGAGAATCAGAAGCGCCTTACGCGCGTGAACCATATCGGCCACACCTGAGAAATCTTCCACGATGCCGTAATAGTTTGGCTCGGCGAGGATTACTCCGGCCACATCGGCGTGAGCCTGCAGCATCTGCTCCAGGGCGCTAAGGTCGGTGACGCCATCCTTCTGCGGGATGGTCTCCAGAGGTACGCCGTGATAATGGGCGTAGGTATCTACCACGGCGCGCACACGCGGATTGAGCGTGGCCGACACCAGGATGCGGCGGCGTTTCTTTCCCGCAGCTATGGCCATAAGCATGGCCTCGGCTGTGGCTGTTGTGCCGTCGTACATCGAGGCGTTGGACACGTCAAGTCCGGTCAGACGCGACATAATAGTCTGGTATTCAAAGATGTATTGCAGCGTCCCTTGTGAGATTTCGGGCTGGTAGGGGGTGTAGGCCGTCAGGAATTCCGACCGTCCGGCCAGCGAGCTGACCGTGGCCGGAACGGCGTGGTCGTAGACTCCCGCTCCGGCAAAGCAAGCCTCCACGGGGGCGTTTTTGGACGCCAGAGCGTTGAAATAGCGGCGGATTTCAGTCTCGCTTTTCCCTTTGCCGAGGGCGTAGGGTGCTTTCATGCGCAGCTCTTCGGGCACATCGGCGTAGAGGTCGGCGAGCGATTCCACGCCGCATGTGGCGAGCATGCGGCGGATGTCCTGCGCGGTGTGTGGAAAATATTTGTGCATCTTCCGATGGGGTTTTAGAGATTTTCAATCGTGGGGCAGGGGTGCCCGAACGGGTTATTTCCTGATATATTCGGCATACTGAGCCTCGTCCATAAGGCTGTCGAGCTCGGCGGGATCGGCGATTTTCACCTTCACAATCCAGTTGGCCATGGCGTCGGCATTGACCAGACGCGGATTCTCTTCCAGCGCCTCGTTGATTTCAACTACTTCGCCGCTGACGGGGGCGATGAGGTCGGAGGCGGCCTTCACGCTCTCGATGGCGCCGAAATCTTCGCCGGCTTCCAGCTCGTCGCCAACTTCGGGCATGTCTACATAGACCACATTGCCGAGTTCCTTCTGGGCGTAGTCAGATACGCCGATGTAGCCGTATTCACCTTCTACTTTCACATATTCGTGAGTCTTGCTATATTTAATCATAACTTTCAGATATTTAGATGTTTGATTCTTGTTTTTTGCCGGGCGCCGCTGCGGGTGCCGGGAGGTTATTTTTTATATGATTTTTTGTAAAATTTCTTTGCCACGACCCTGCAGGGGAAGGTTTTTTTGCGGATTTTCACCTTCAGCTCGGTGTCTTTGGCGGCGCAGGAGGCGTCGACCAGAGCCATGGCCACGCTCTTGTCGGTGGAGATGGCGTGATAGCCGGTGGTGACATGACCGACGACATTATCCTCTGCGTCAAGCACTTCGTAGCCGTGACGCGGGATGGCGCGGTCGGTCAGTTCGAGGCCTACCAGTTTGCGGGCGGGGCCTTCGGCCTTCTGTCGGGCTATGGCGTCAGACCCCATGAAGGGAGCCTTTTCGAGACGGACAAACATGCTCAGACCGGCTTCCACCGGGGTGATGTCGTCGGCCAGTTCGTCGCCGTAGAGCGGCAGACCCACCTCGAAGCGCAGGGTGTCGCGGCAGCCCAGTCCGCAGGGCTGCACTCCGGCAACCATCAGCTTGTCCCACAGGGCGATGATAGTATCATCGTCGGCATACACCTCGAAGCCGTCTTCGCCGGTGTACCCCGTGCGGCTGATAAGTGCCTGCCTGCCATTGATTTCCACTTCGCGGAAGGTATAGAAGGACAGATCTTTGCAGCGGATGTCGAGCGTCTGCTCGCAGATGCGCTCGGCATCGGGGCCCTGAATGGCCAGCTCGCTTACCACCTCGCTTACCAGCTCGAGATCAACGCGATAGGGGAGTCCTGCTTCGCCGTGGAGGTCCATCATACGGTCCTCGACCCAGGCTTCATCTTTGTCGATGTTTGAGGCGTTGACTACCAGCAGATAGCGCTCGGGATTGAATTTGTAGACAAGCAGATCGTCGACCACACCGCCATTCCCGTTGAGCATCATCCCGTAGAGGCACTGGCCGTTGGCAGCCGGGGCTACATCGTTGGTAAAGATGTAGTTGACGAACGCTGTGGCGTCTTCGCCGGTGACCAGAATCTCGCCCATGTGCGACACGTCGAACACGCCGCAGCGCTCGCGCACGGCGCGGTGTTCTTCTTCGATTCCGGCATACTGGATGGGCATGTCGAAGCCGCCGAAGGGGCTCATAAGTGCTCCCAAGGCCGTGTGGCGCCCGTGGAGGCAGGTCTGTTTGATATTCTCTTCCATATCGTGTTTTGTTTGGTTGGTCGTTGATATTATGTAGTTGCCGCCTGGCGGGCGATAAGGCTGATGAACCGGTCGGTGGTAAGGTTGGCGATATATCGCGATGTGTCGACTCCTTCAAGGGCTTTGCTGATCGCTTCGGCGGTGTGCTCTACGCCGATAAGCGGGTCGGTCAGCGGCCTGAGCGCCGGCGCAAGCGTGAAAAAGTCGCCCGACAGCTCTATGGCGGTTATCTTATTGTCTTTTAGGGAAATATCCGCGCCGATTGTGCCCACCCCTTCGAGGCGCTGATGGCCGGAGCGCTGGCGGCGGCCATAGGTCCATTCATCGCGGTAGTATTCAGCCTCCATCTGCCGAATCGTCTGAATATCAGAGGGAGAGAGGTCGAACTTTGAGTCTGTGATGGCTTCGATAGCCTTGCGCCGGAAGTCTTCGAGGCTGATGTGGAGATGCTCTCGGACGGTGGTGATGCGGCTGCGCACCGATTTCACCCCTTTGGCGTTGAGTTTGGCGGCTGAAGGGGTCAGGATACGCGTCATGGTCTCCGGATCGGCGTCGTATAGCATAGTGCCGTGGACTATGGCGCGCTGACGGCCGTCGGGGAGCCTCAGGAAGTAAAAGGCGTATCCGCTGACCTTGCGGCCGGCGATGAGGATGTCGTTGCGGCCGTTGGCCGAGGCGTCAGCTATGCCGAGGCAGCTGAGCATCGCCGCCACGCGGCCTGTAAACGCTGAAAAGGTGGTGACCACATCGTCGCAATCGGTGATGTAGCTGAACATCAGATTGTTGCCGTCGGCATATACGCATCCGCCGCCGCTCTTGCGGCGATAAAACTCTATGCCGTGGCTGCGGCAGTAGTCAATATCAAGTTCGGCTGTGGGATCCTGATTGCGCCCGAAGATTACCGTTGGCTTCACGCTCCACATCATGAAGTAGTCGCCCCGGCATTTGCGCGCAAGCCATTCTTCTGCAGCAAGATAGAACGGCAGCCGCTCTCCTTGCATCGCGGCTGACGGCCTGAACTTTCCGTCAGGCATCGCTACGGGCATCCTTACTGCGTTGATCATGGCATAGGGTTTGGATTTCCAAATTTAGCGATTCCCCGCGGCCATTCCAAATTTTTCTGCGTTTTCCTATATTGCCTATTCCTATTTTTTTCTCTAATTTTGCATCAGATGGAACAAGACTTCGATATACACAATCAAGCCTCCGACGGCGACCGTGACTACGAGCGCGCTTTGCGCCCGGGCCGCTTCGAGGCTTTCTCAGGTCAGGAAAAGGTGGTGGAGAACCTGCGCATCTTCGTGCAGGCCGCCCGCATGCGCGGCGAACCCCTCGACCATCTGCTCCTTCACGGCCCTCCCGGACTGGGGAAAACCACACTCTCGACTATTATCGCCAACGAGCTGGGCGTGGGCATCAAGATTACTTCGGGCCCGGTGCTCGACAAGCCGGGCGACCTGGCGGGTATTCTCACCTCGCTGGAGGAGAATGATGTGCTCTTCATCGATGAAATCCACCGCCTCAGCCACACCGTGGAGGAGTATCTCTACTCCGCCATGGAGGATTATCGCATTGATATTATGATAGATAAGGGACCGGGAGCACGCTCGGTGCAACTCTCGCTGTCGCCCTTCACCCTCATCGGCGCCACCACGCGCTCAGGCCTGCTTACGCCACCTCTGCGCGCACGTTTCGGCATCGACTGCCATCTGGAATATTACGACCATCCAACGCTCGAACGCATCATCCTGCGCTCCGCTTCGCTGTTAGGAGTGGAATGCAGCGCCGAGGCAGCCCACGAGATAGCGCTCCGTTCGCGCGGCACGCCGCGTATCGCCAATGCCCTGCTGCGCCGTGTGCGCGACTTCGCCCAGGTGAAAGGTTCGGGCCGGATTGACCCGGAGATAGCCCGCTACGCCCTTGAAGCGCTCAATATCGACCGCTACGGCCTCAACGACATCGACAATAAACTGCTGCGCACCATTATCACCAAATTTCGCGGCGGCCCCGTGGGCCTCTCCACCATCGCCACGGCCATGGGCGAGGATCCCGGCACCATCGAGGACGTCTATGAGCCGTTCCTCATCAAAGAAGGCTTCCTCAAGCGCACACCGCGCGGCCGCGAAGTGACCGAGCTGGCATGGTCGCACCTCAACATCGACCTCCCCACCCTCGGCGGCCTCTTCGCCTGACCCCAAGCTCCCAACCACTCTAAGCCTTTTCTGGATTAGAGGGAGAGGGCAACGAAGAATTCGAAGTTGCGGCCGGGCATGGGGCGCGAGAGCACTGTCACATAGTCCTCGTTGAAGAGATTGTTGACCGTCAGCTTAAACTGGAGGGTCAGGGGATGCGTTGTGGCCGGGAAGCGGCTGAATGTCAGAGATTTCTCAAGCGAAAGGTTGCTCATCAGGTAGGTGGGAAGATGGCCTGTGAGCGTGTAGTCGTTGCTCGACATGGTGAATCGCTCGGAATAGTAGCACCAATGGTACACCAGCGCCCAGCGTTTCCAGCTCAGGCGCCCTGCCACTGTGGCGGAATGACGCGGCACGTAGGGGAGCTGACGTCCCACCGACTGGTCGGCCGGCGACATCTTCTCGCCGCGGTTGACCGATGGGGTCCACGAATATGTGCCGTCGAGCCGCAGATGCCAGTCGCATGCCAACGGAACGCCTGCATTTGCTTTCAGTTCAACGCCATAGGCATGTACCCGCTTCACATTGCGCGGCGAATAGAACCCTTTGGTGGTCGGCAGCCAGATTATCCAGTCGTCGATGGTGGAGTCGAACCATGTGGCCGATCCGCCTGCTTCCACTCCTCCGGCGCGTCCCCATTGCGCCGACAGGCCGCAGTCGTAGCTTATCCCGTGTTCGGGCCGCAGATCCGGGTTGCCTCCGGGGAGGAAATACAGGTCGTTGAGCGACGGAAACCGGTAGTTGCGGCTCACGGAGGCGTTGACCCGCAGATTCAGTTTCGGCCAGAGAATCCCGTCGACAAACAGGGCCGGTATCACCGGTGCCCAGCGCTGTCCGTAGCAGTCTTCGCGCACTACCATCGACACGCCCAGCCTGTCGATGGGTTGCCATCGCGCTGTCAGTGAGCCTGACAGCTCCAGACGCTTGCGGTCGTAGCCTACTATGGCACGGTCGCCGTCGGTGAGAATCACATTCTTATCCTCCGAGCGCACCATATGCTGATGAGCCGACAGCGAGGCGGTAAAAAGCAGGCGTCGCGTGGGGCTGTATTCCCCCTCGGCCAGGCCGTAGTAGGTGTTGATTTTCGAGCGTGAGCGCGTCATGGCGGCCCAGGTGCCCGGAGTGGTCTCGCGGTTGTAGTCATAGGCCATGTTGGTGTGGATATATCCGGCTTTCAGTCCGGTCTTCCACGCGGTGCGGTTGTGGTCCCAAGAGACCACGGTGCGCAGCGTCGTCTCGCGCTGGCGGTTTTCAAATTCGCGGTCATCGCCGTAGGAGGTGGTCAGCAGCGGAAGCTCGCGGTTGGAGTGCGTCACCCACGCCGACAGCCCCAGCCGGTCGCCCTTGAGGGTGTTGTAGTATACCTCCTGCAGGGCGTTGAAATCCTTGAACGAGCCCGAGCGGTTTTTCTCCTTCGGGTGATACTGGCCTATAATCTGATGATTATCGTCGTAGATGTTGAGTTTCTTGTCGTGGTTGGTATAGGTGAAGTCGTTGGGCGACGACGAATAGGCCACTCTTGTCGACGAAGTCCAGTGGTCGTTGCCGTAGGTGACGCGCAGATACTCGTCGAAAGTGCGGAAGGAGCCGATCCCCTGGATGTATTGGGCGTGAAAGCCTTCGGCCACGTCGGGGATGGTCTGCAGGAGCACCAGTCCGCCGAGTCCGCCGCCGGTCTCGTTCACCGACGAAGTGCCGTGGAGCAGCGAGGCGCGGTCGACGAAAAATGAGGGGATGGTGGAGAAATCAGTCATGCCGAGCATGGGGTTGGAGATGCGCATCCCGTTCCAGCTCACCTGAGTGTGGCTTGGCGATGTGCCGCGGAACGATACCGTCGACAGCGTGGCGCGTCCGTAGCTCTTCACGAACACCCCGGAATTAAACGTCAGCACATCGGCCATCGACTGCGCCACGTTGTCGCGCAGCGCCGCCGAGTCAAGCTCCGTCTTTACCACTCCGATATCCTTCAGCGGCCGCCGTCCGGTCACCGTCACCGTCGGAAGAGTGTGCGGTTTAGCCTGCTGCCCCTTTGGAGCAGCCTCGCTCCCTGAAGAGCCGGAGGGGAACAGTATGGCTGAGCCGATTAGCGCGGCAAGAAGTAGATGTCTCATAGACAATGGGTTAATAGTTCCAGCAGAAGGCGCCGGGGGTTACACCGACATAGAAACGGCCGATCAGCGTCCCGTCGGCTTCGTAGCGGTAGATGATCCCTTTCTGCTGATAGTCGATGGCGTCGGCCACGTAGATGTCGCCGTTGATCGGACTGACTGTCAGGCCGTAATATTTGGTGCCCTGCGATTTGATGGTGGGACGTACGGGAAGCGACTGCGCGTCGACGCTCATCGACCATACATCGTCGTTGAGCCAGTAGATACGGTCGCCGGCTCCGTTGAGCGTCAGCTCGGCGGGGGAGTCCTTGATGGCAAAGCGGAACGTGCGCTCAATCTTCAGTGTGGCCGGATCGATGCGCATCAGACGGGCGCCCTCATAGCCGTAGGGCGAGCCCTGGTATCCGCCGTCGGTGAGCACCCACAGCTTCCCGCGGGCATCCAGCACAATCGAGTTGGGCTGAATCCCCACTTCGGCCTCGGCCACTACGCGGTCGGCGGAGGTGTCAATCTTTATAATGCGGTTCTGATAGCTCCAGCATGTGCAGATCACGTATTTACCCCAGCTTACCATCTGCTCCGTCGAGCCGCTTTCCATGGTCATGCCGGGCACCTGGATGTAGCCCGTCACCTCCATAGTCTTCGGATTGGCGATGGCTATCCGGTTGTCCCACAGCTGGGTGATATAGGCCTTTTCGTCGCTGACGAAGTGGATATACCGGGGCGAGGTGAGCCCGCGGTCGATGCGGCCGATTTCGCGGAAGTTGGTAAGATCGATGGCGAACACTACCTGAGAATTGTTGACCACAATCCATCCGCGTCCGCCGTAGGCTGTCATCGACTGCACCACGTCGCCCAGACGGAAGCCGTTGGCACGGTAGAACACCTCGTTCTCCACCGCCGCTTCCCCGGGGTTGTAGTAGCTCAGAGTTCCGTTGCTGTACTGGAAGTTCCCTTCGTTGCAGATGAACAGGCCACCCTGCGAGGCGTCGAAGGCCTCTTCGTCGGTATCATCACGATGCATGCACCCGCCGAGCGTGAGCCCGACGAGTGCCGCAGCGATGATTCTTGTGATTATTTTCATAGATTGAGGTCTTCTACCGAAGTCACTTCTGTGGAGATCTCGCCTAAACCGCCCATTTTGGCGTTGACGCCGGTCTGCACCTTAATGAAGTCGATGTATTTCAGAGCTATCAGGCTGCCGTCGGCCATACGGGCGTTTGAGATGCGCATCCCGTTGCGCTGGCCCTCGCCCGAGGCGGCATCGCCCGATGAGGGGAGTACGTCGCTGCCGTAGTTGTCGGCATAGCCCCACTCCATCGGCTCGCTGCTCCAGTATCTGCCGTCGTTGAATGTGCGGTCGCGCAGGCGCGTGCCGCGGCGGGTCATGCTCTCCATGTCGATCCATGCAGGCCAGTAGCTCGGCTGCGGATGCACGAAGCTCAGATAGTCCACCTGTCCGCTTTCTCCCTGACTGTCGGTCCAGAGCACATTCATTCCGGAGCCCGTGGGGCGATAGTAGGTTACCGCATAGTCGCGCAGCGTGGTGGGCTGATCGTCCTCGCTGCCGCGCAGCTCATACCATTCGTCGTCGGGGAGGCCGTTGCCGTTTACGTCCTGGCTTACCCATACGATGCCGGCCTCATTCGATCCTCCGCGCGACACTGTGCTCTCGAAGGCGTTGCCGCCTACGGCAAAGTCGTATTGCGTAGCCCCTGAGGCCTGTATGCTGTGGTCAAACCCTACGGTGACAGTGCCTCCGTAGGCTCCGAGCGATACGAAATAGCCGTTGTCAAGCCTGTCGAGCGCCCATGCGCAGGCGTCGGCCATGGTCAGAATCGGTGCGGTCATCCCGCCGAAATTGGTATCGTTGATAAATTGGCCCGGAGCCGGAGCGTATTCGAACACTGCCGTACACTTGGCCTTGGAGCTGCCTGTAGCGGCGCGGTAGCGCTGATCTTCGGAAGAATCCACGCATACCACTTTGACAGATGCCGATGCCGTCCCGGAGGCTGAGCTGTCGGTAGCTGTGACGGCTACGATATACTGTCCCGGCTCTGAGGGGGTAAATACGAAGGTCTGGCCATCGGCCGATACTGCTTTGCCGTCGACCGTCCAGGCGAAGGCAGGATCGGTAAGCCCCGACATCCACGGCTTCAGCACTACGGGGCGTCCCGGGAAGGTGTAGCGCGTGGTCGACGGGGCGGTCAGCGACTGCGACGGAAAGTTCAGCTCATAGGGAAGATGCTCAACGACGTGTATGTCGAACTGGCGGCTGTCGGTGCCGTCGGAGTTGCGCGTATCGATTTCCACTTTGTAGGTTCCGACGGCTGCGGCCTCGAAGGTCATGCTCGTCGAGGTGGATACCTCTTGGCCGTCGACGCTCCAGAGGATGCCGAAATCGGCCGATTCGCAGTTGGCTACATCGGCCACGATGGTGTAAGTGGTACCCACGGCCAGAGTAAGCCCGTCGGCGGGAATGGCCAGCGTAATGGTCGGCAGGCCGGTCTGCTCGGGCTTCTCTTCGGCGGCAGCGTCGATGTAATCCCCTTCGTTACAGGAAGAAATAGCCGCACCGGCCAGAATGGCCGATGCGACTAAGGCAGAAAACTTGAAAAATAACTTCATTTTACGATTTTGATGCTGGCATTACCCGAGCGCACCACGTAGATGCCGTTTTCGAGCGATGCCAGGTTGAGGATCTGCTCCTCCGTCGAAGCAACCATCTGACCCTGAGTATTGTATACGGCGGTGAAATCGCCCTTGGAGGTCAGAGTGGAGCTTGCGCGGTCGTAGCGCAGGTATGCGGTGCCGTCGGCCACGGGGTTAGCCACGCCGTCGGTTGCTGTTTTGGCTATGATTTTGTCGAGGCAGAAATATGCCGGAGTGTTCATGCCGTATGTGCCAGTATCGGTGGAGGTCATCGAGAACCATACGGTATTGACAGCGCCCAGAGAGCTGAGGTCCACATATTTCCAGCCGCGGTTGATGGTCAGGTCGCCGTTGGTGTACGATGCGAGCTCTACTTCGATGGTTTTCTCTGAGTCGTCGTCGGCGATGCCATGGATGATGAGGGTGAATTTGTCGCCGTTGGTGAAGGCGCGCGAGAACGAGTTGCCGAACTCCAGATTGAAGTAGGGGTAGCTGTTGAGGTTTACGTAGCAGCCTACAAGTTCATGAGCCAGACCGTCGCTGAAGAGAAATTCAGCCGGATGTTCTGCCATATATGCCGATGCGTAGGCCACAAGGTATGGCACCTCGGCGCTGGTGACGGGAGCACCGTACTGGTCGACTTTTACTTTGCCGTTTTCAAGCACGATGCCACCCTTGGCCATATTGCTGAACTGATACTTCATTGTATCTTCCTTGTAGCTGTTGTCGGCCGAGTTGGAGGCCGTGAAGCCCCACCATGTATCGTAAGCGCTCATGGAGCCATGTATGAAGCAGAAAATCTGCGAGTCGATGGTGGCCTCGTCGTCGTTGTATGTGCCGGTCCAGGCGCCGTTGGTTGCGTCGAAAGTCAGTTCGGTCATCGACTTGGTCAGGTCGAGAGTCACTGTCTCGTCTTCAGCCATTGCTGTGGTTGCAGCCATCAGAGCTGCGGCAAGAATGTAGAATTTTTTCATAGAGAAATATGTTTGGTTGTTAGTGTCAGGCGTCCGGTAGCCGTTGAGGTCAGATTCCGGGTTGGTTTGTCGGGACGCTCCGAAAAATAAAACATCCCGTCTTTATCGTTGACAATCAGTCGATAAAAGCGGGATTGGCATCATCATCAGCGTGTACCCTGTCAGCTTTAAGCCCCTTGACGGTGCTCATACTTAAGGGCGGCGATATGCCGTCAGCATATTTCTCTTCCGGCGGCGCGGACCGTCCGGAGGGTGCCATGCCTATAGTCCCGCAGGCATCGTGGTCGATTATCGGCTGTCGCAGCAAGGTTTTCTGACTCGTTTCTGACCTTATCGGCGCCTTCTCGCCCACCGCGGGGCAATGGCTTAATTGATGCCGATGGTCGGTATGAAACTTACAGCAGCGGGTACTGTCCGGGATTCTCACCCGGTTCCCTTTTCTGCGACATCGCAAAGTTAGCTATTCTCTCTCATACCTCCAAATAAATTTTACCGACATCCATATTCCGAATTTTTTGCGCCGGCTCTTATTCCGGTTCGTCGGGGCCTTTGAGCAGAGTGGCGGAGAGCCCTTTGCTCTTTTTCTGAGCCTGGGCGCCGAGGCCTATGAGCTTGTGACATGTGGTGTTGATGCTCTGGCCGCCTTCGGTGATCTTGTCGAGCCCCTTGTCGTAGGCTGCACGGGCCGACTCCAGAGCTTTCCCTACTTCGCCGTAACGGTCCATAAACGCTCCCACACGGTCGAGCATTTCGCCGGCCAGACGGTATACCTGCTCATGGTTCTCGGCCTGAGCCTGCTGTCGCCAGTTGAGGTCGATAATCTTCAGGGCGGCGTAAAGAGTCTGCTCATCAGCGATATACACCTTCTTCTCCATCGCTTCGCGCCAGAGTGTCGGGTCGGCTTCGGTGGCCAGATATAGCGCCTGAGTGATAGGCACAAACATTATCACATAGTCAATCGAACCCTTGAGATATTTCGAATAGTCTTTGGCCGCGAGTTTCTTCACCTGACCTTTCAGGCTGTTGAGGTGGTCTTTGAGGGCACGGTCGCGCTCCTCTTTGGTCGTGGCCTGAGTGTAGCTGTAAAATGCTGTCAGGGAAACTTTTGCATCGATAATCACGTGATGGCTCTTATCAATGTGGAGTATCACGTCGGGCTGCAGCCCGGTACCGTCGTCGCCCGCGATGCGCTCACCGTCTTCACGGATAAAACATTGGGTCTCAAAGTTGATCCCCTCTTTAAGTCCGCTTGACTGGAGCAATTCCGACAGTATCCGTTCGCCGAAGTGGCCCTGCACCTTGGCCCCGAGATTCAGTGCGTTGGCCAGGCGGTCGGCGCTGTCTTTGGCGGCCTGGCTCTGGCGGATGATGCTCTCGATGCCGGCCTTCATTTCGCCGTTGAAGCCGGTGGCCTTCTCGGTATTGTCCTGTACGGTCTTCTGCATGCGCTCCAGATTTTCCTGCAGAGGCTGCATAATCCGGTTGAGCGACTCCTGACTGGAGGTGGAAAATTCCTTCTGACGCTGGTCGAGCAGTTCGCGGGTAGTGTTGGTAACTTCCTGGCGCATAGTGGCTATGGTCTCGGCAAACTTCTCATTCAAAGCCTTGACGGCCTGAGAGTGGCGCTGCTCCTGAGCCTCTACTTCCTGAATATGACGCTTTTCCAGAGCTTCGCGCAGGCTTTCAGCCGTGGCCTCGGTCTGCTTCAGAAGCGTCTCGTAATGCTCGCGCTCCTCCTGACGCGCAGCCTCTTTGGCGTGCTCGATGTCGTCGGCAGCCTTCTGACGCAGCTTTTCGGCCTCATCGGCAGCCTGCCGGCGCAGACGCTCGGCTTCGGCCTGAGCCTGAGTCTGCAAGTCGGCCAATGCCAATTCGGCTTTAGCGCGCTCAGCTTCAGCTGATTCCAGCTTTACCCGGGCCGCTTCCGCCGCCTTTTCAAGCTCCGTCTCTTTCCCTTTGACGCCCAGCGTCCTGATGAGCCAACCCATCAGAGCTCCGGCCGCCAGCGCCACCAATATCAATACCAAGACCATTGCGTTCATATCGTTACTCCTTAAAATCAGTTGGTTCTTTCTCTTGCCTCCCCGGGCATGTTGCTTTTACAAAATTACGAAATTTTCACCCTGTTGTCAAGACTTTTCTTCTTTTCCCGGGCCCTTGAAGCCGGATTGCACCTGCCCGTGCCGTTCTTTTTCATCTGAAAATTGCTTAACATTGCCCTCGCTTTGGCGGAAGGCCAATTTGACTTAGATCTATATAATCCCATGATTTACCGCGAGTTAGGTAACACCGGGCTGAAAATCTCAGCTTTGAGCTTCGGAGCGTCGTCGCTTGGAGGCGTATTCCATTCCGTATTTCCGCCAGAAGGGCATCGGCATAATCAACGCTTCGCCGCTCTCCATGGGGCTGCTTTCCACCCGCGGTGTCCCCGACTGGCATCCGGCTCCGCGGCCTCTGGTCGAGGCCTGCGCCCGTGCCGCCGGATTCTGCGCCCGCGAAGGGTATCCGATTGAGAAGCTGGCAATGCAGTATTGCCCAACGATTTCGCAGCTGTAATCCGCTATCTGCGCCGCGGCTCATGCCCTGTTGATGCTCTGATATCCAAAGAAATAGCTCCTGAAGAGGCACAGCAGGCTCTTGCTGACTGGAATGCAGCCCCGGGACGAGTATTCCGCATCCTCGCCAAATTCTAACGGCCGGAATTCTAACGGCCGGAAATTAAAAGTGACGGGCCGCCCCCGGGAGATGGCCCTTACCGGGCTGCGCGGGTGTTGATGCGCTTGCCGTCGGAGTTGTAGGTGTATATCCAGCTGCCGCTTTTTGAGGTGAAGGTTGAGCCGGATACGGCTATAATGTCGCCTACGCTTGATTTCGACAGGGTTTTAATGCGCCGGCCGTCGGAATCATAGATGTAGATCCACGACCCGCTCTCAGCTACTAAAAAGTCGCAGCTCCAGCCTTTTACGTCGCCGATCGACGATGTCGAAAGCGTCTTGTAGCGCTTGCCGTTCTCATCGTAGAGGTATGTCCAGCTTCCGTCGCGCTCAATTTGGGAAATGCATTTGCCGGAGGCTGTCTGCAGCCCTCCGATGACCATTGCGGCAGCTATGGTTGCGGCTAAAAATGTGCGTTTCATTAATTTTGCTCCGCGATGCCTCCTACCATCTTCAGGAACGAGGCGGGTACCGGGGTCTCGAATTCCATCAGCTTGCGCGTGATGGGGTGGATGAATACCAGAGTGCGGGCATGCAGGGCCAGACGGTGGATAGGCGAGGTCTTGGCTCCGTAGCGGCGGTCGCCGGCGATGGGATGCTTCAGA
The DNA here is from genome assembly GCA_945916235.1 of uncultured Porphyromonadaceae bacterium. GTDB lineage: Bacteria > Bacteroidota > Bacteroidia > Bacteroidales > Muribaculaceae > UBA7173. The sequence goes on from CAMEGQ010000014.1 coordinate 17,170, forward strand.
TCCGACATGTGGACGCGGATCTGATTTTTGCGTCCGGTCTCCAGCTCGACTTCGGCCAGAGTGTAGCCGTTGCCCGATTTCAGGGTCTTGTAGCGTGTCAGAGCCGGTTTCCCCTCTTCGGGGTTGTCGGTGGAATAGACCAGGAACTTTGAATTCTCGGCCAGGTAGCCGCGCACTTCGCCGTCGGCGGGGTCGAGTTTCCCCTCCACCACGCAAACATACTGGCGGCGGCGCACCATATTGTTCCAGTTGTGCTGAAGTCCCTCCTTGGCGCGCATGGTCTTGGCGAACACCATCAGGCCGGTGGTGTGCTGGTCCAGACGGTGAACCACGAAAATCTTGTTTCTCGGGTCTTTATCTTTTACGTACTCGCGCAGAATGCTGTAAGCCGTGCCATCCTTGACGGTGTCGTTGCCGACCGACAGCAGTCCGTAACCCTTGTTGACCACCAGCAGGTCGTCATCTTCATACACCAGCTGCAGCCGCCGGTTGTAGAACTGCACGAACGGACGCGTAAAGTTGACCTTCACCTCCTGCCCGGGCTCCAGCGCCTTGTCAAACTGATGCTCCACCTTTCCGCCGGCCATCACCTGACCATATTTAAGCATCTGTTTTACAGCCGTGCGCTTGCGGTCCTTCATTTTTTCCTGAAGGAATTCCAGCAGCGGAGCCGGTTGCTCCACGGTGAATGTCGTCACTGCGTCGGGGCGCAGCGGAGCGCGTTCGGCTCCGGGTTTGAGGGTTTTGCGGGTAGGTCTCATTTCTTCTTTTTGGCGCGCGGGCGTGCGGGCTTGGCGTCCTGTTTGGCGATGATTTCGCGACATTCCTCCAGAGTTAAAGCCTCGGGGTCGGCCACGGTGCGCGGTATCTTGTAGTTGGTCGAATTGTGGCGGATGTATTTGCCGTAGCGGCCGTTGAGAATCTCAATGGTGGCATCTTCGGGGAAGCTCTTTACCAGGCGGTTGGCTTCCTGCTGGCGCTTGGCGTCAATCAGGGTGATGGCCTCCTCGAGTGTGATGAATTCGGGCGAGTAGGCAGCGGGAATCGATACGAATTTGCCGTCGTGCTTCACGTAGGGCCCGAAGCGGCCTATGGCCACGGTCACGGGCTTATCCTCGTAGTCGCCGATGTTGCGCGGGAAGGCAAACAGCGCCAGCGCTTCCTCCAGGGTGATGGTGCCCACCGACTGACCTTTCAGCAGTGAGGCAAACTGAGGCTTCTCCTCCCCCTCGCCGTCGCCGAGCTGAATCATCGGGCCGAAGCGGCCGATCTTCACCGAGACGGGCTTGCCCGTGGCGGGGTCGGTGCCGAGCATGCGCTCGCCCACGCGGTGCTCCGTGTGGGTGTTGGCTGCGCGTTCCACTTCGGGGTGGAAGTCGGTATAGAACGATTTCACCTCGCGGCTCCAGGGGAGCTTGCCGTTGGCGATCTCATCGAATTTTTCTTCGATCTGGGCGGTGAAATTATAGTCGAGGATGTCGGGGAAATTGGTGGTGAGATATGCGTTGACCACCTCGCCGATGTCGGTAGGTACGAGTTTGCCGCGTGTGGCGTCGACTTTCTCAGAGCGTGTGGCTTCGGTGATTTTCCCGTGTTTAAGAGTCAGCACCGTGAAGTCGCGCTGCACTCCGTCGCTCTCGCCGCGGGCTATGTATTCTCTCTGCTGGATGGTCGAGACGATCGAGGCATACGTGGCAGGGCGCCCGATGCCGATCTCCTCCATCTTCTTGACCAGCAGGGGCTCGGTGTAGCGCGAGGGATGCTTGGTGAAGCGCTGGGTAGCGGTCATGGTGTCGAGTTTGAGCGCCATCCCCTCCTTTACGGCGGGGAGCAGGCCCTGCAGCTCGTCGTCGCCCTCCTCGTCTTTCCCTTCGAGGTATACGCGCAGGAAGCCGTCGAATTTCACTACCTCACCCGTGGCGCTGAAGTGGGCGCCCTGTGCGGCCTCAGGCAGTTCGGCACCCTTGGCGGGATCGACAGCGATGTCGATTGTGGTCTTTTCTATTACGGCATCGGCCATCTGCGAAGCGATGGTGCGCTTCCAGATGAGATTGTATAGCTTCTGTTCCTGAGCCGTGCCCGAGATGGTGGATTTCTCCATGTATGTGGGGCGGATGGCCTCGTGAGCCTCCTGAGCGCCTTTCGATTTTGTCTGGTAATGGCGGATGGCCACATACTGGCTCCCCATGGTGCCTTCGATTTCCTTCTTGATGGCGTCGAGGGCGAAGTTGGAGAGGTTGACCGAGTCGGTACGCATATAAGAAATGTGACCGGCCTCGTACAGGCGCTGAGCCACATTCATGGTCTGGTTGACGGTGAAGCCGAGCTTGCGTCCGGCCTCCTGCTGGAGGGTCGAGGTGGTGAATGGCGGCGCGGGGCTCTTCTTTACCGGGCGAACGTTGACGCTCGCCACGGAGTAGGCGGCTCCGGAGGCCATGCTCAGGTATTGTCCGGCCTGCTCTTTGTCGGCAAGGCGGCGCGACAGCTCGGCGCGGAGCTGTTCGCCCGTGGCAAGCTCAAAGTCGGCGTTGATGCGGTAGAAGGCCTCGCTCTTGAAATTGCGGATCTCCTCTTCGCGCTCCATAATCAGACGCACGGCCACCGACTGCACTCGTCCGGCCGACAGCGCCGGCTTGATTTTCTTCCAGAGCACCGGCGACAGCTCGAAGCCCACGATGCGGTCGATCACGCGGCGGGCCTGCTGGGCATCGACCAGATTGAGGTCGATCTGACGCGGATTTTTGACCGCATTCTGCAGCGCTTCTTTCGTAATCTCCTGGAATACGATGCGCCGGGTGTTCTCGGGCCTTAGCTTCAGCACTTCGTAAAGATGCCATGCTATGGCCTCTCCCTCGCGGTCCTCATCGGTTGCGAGCCATACGGTCTGGGCCTCCTTGGCTTTCTTCTTCAGCTCGGCCACGAGTGTCTTCTTATCTTCCGACACTTCGTATTCAGGCTGAAAATCGTGGGCTATGTCGACGCCGAAGTTTTTCTTCTTCAGGTCGCGGATGTGGCCGTAGCTCGACATAACCGTGAAATCGGGACCGAGATACTGGCCCACTTTTTTCACTTTATTCGGTGACTCGACGATGACGAGGTTCTTTATCATTTTTTTATCGCTCTGGTTGGTCCGGTTAATCGGGTGCAAAATTACGAATTTCTTTTGCAAAAAACTTCAAATTTCTTTAATTTTGCATTAATATGGGAAGATAGGGGTGAACCCCTTCCCGGCCGCTCAACTATGAAACAGGACAAATCAAACGCCCGGGAGGCTGCCGCCCTCCCGCTTCCGAAGGCTCAGGAGCCCCGGTCGCCGCTGCCGCAGATGGCAGAACCGGCGCTCTACCTCATCCCCGTGGGGCTGAGTGACGGAGCGCGCCTTGACCGTGTGCTCCCGGAGTATAACGCCGGCGTGGTGCGTCAGGTTCGTCATTTCATAGTGGAAAACGTGCGCTCGGCCCGTCGCTTCCTCAAGAAGATGGATCCCTCGATTGTGATCGACGATCTGACGTTCACCGTGCTCGACGAGCATACCGATGCAAAGGATGTGCCCGCCATGCTTGAGCCGCTGCGCCGGGGAGAGCCCATGGGAGTCATTTCAGAGGCCGGATGCCCGGCTGTGGCCGATCCCGGAGCTGACGCTGTGGCAGTGGCTCAGCGTCTGGGGCTGAAAGTCGTGCCGCTCGTTGGCCCGTCGAGCATTCTGCTCAGCCTGATGGCGTCGGGTTTCAACGGCCAGAGCTTCGCCTTCCTGGGTTATCTCCCCGTGGAGGCAGCCCGCCGCAATGCGCGGCTGCGCGAGATGCAGCGCCGGGTCGTCAGCGAGCGTCAGACCCAGATCTTCATCGAGACCCCTTACCGCAACAACCGGCTCATCTCGGAGCTGACCCGCGCTCTGCCCGGAAATATGCTGCTGTGTGTGGCCTCCGACCTTACCGGCCCGGCGGAGCGGGTGGTCACTCGTCCGCTTTCACAATGGGCCAAGGCTCAGCTTGATTTCGACAAGACTCCGGCCATCTTCCTTTTGTTCAGTTAACCTCAACCGGCTATATACCTCCTCTTCAGCAGATTATGGCAAGATATAAAAAACGTCCCTCATTTCAGCCGGGTCTTCCCGGGCTCTTCGACGACATCGACAGCTCCTTCCGCGGGGCTGACGAGGCCTTCGAGGTTCGCCGTGCGCCCAAGGAGGAGCCATCCGGTGAAAAGCCCCGGCAGGAGCTGTGGGCCGACGGCGACGCCTTCTCGCCGCTGGAGACATCGGCCACAGTCGACCGCCTGCAGTTTATCTCGTTCGGCTCCGGCTCGTCGGGCAACTGCGCCTATCTGGGCGACGACCAGTCGGGCTTCCTGATCGATGCCGGCATCGACGACACTAAGGTGGTGGCCGAGCTGCAGCGCAACGGCATCGATATGCGCAAGGTCTCGGGCATAATCCTCACCCACGATCATTCCGACCATGTGCGCTACGTGTATAAGCTCGTGCGCAAATACCGCCACATGGAGATATTCTGCACGCCCAAGACCCTCAACGGCCTTCTGCGTCGTCACGCCATCTCCAACCGCATCAAAGACTACCACCGCGCCATTTATAAGGAGCACCCCTTCAAGCTGGGCAACTTCACGCTGCTGGCTTTCGAGGTGCAGCACGACGGCACCGACAATGCCGGATTCTACATCACCAACGGGCGGCATCACATGGTGGTAGCCACCGACCTTGGCTGCATCTCAGACCGTGCCGACTTCTATATGCGTCAGGCCAACTATCTGATGATTGAGGCCAACTACGACGAGACGATGCTCACCACCGGCCCGTATCCGGAATATCTCAAGGCCCGCATACGCAACGACAACGGACACCTCAACAATGAGGTCACCGCCTCCTATCTGGCCGGAATCCTGACTCCCAACCTGCGTCAGATATTCCTCTGTCATCTCTCCCATGAGAACAACACCCCCGAAATCGCTCTGCGCGCCGTAGAGCAGGCCCTGCTCTCCACCGGCATCACAGCCGTAGGCGACGGCTCCGGCTCACCCACCGCCCTCCTGGCCCCCGTCCAGCTCATGGCCCTCCCGCGCTTCACCCCCACCGGCCTGATCACCCTCCGCTAACCCCCCGCCTCTAAATAAGACAGGCAATTCAACAAAGCAAAATCGTAAAGATTAAAGAGTAAATGAGTATAGGAAAGCAAAATAGGATAGCGGCTATTGACATTTTGAAATTTATTGCTGTGTTCGCAGTGATAAATTCACATATGGATATTGCGTATGGGGATTACTCTATTCTCGCCACAGGTGGCGCTATCGGAGATGCCCTTTTCTTCTTTGCCTCGGGTTTCATGCTTTTCAGAGGTCGAGAATATAGGTTTGACAATTTCATGAAGCGTCGTGTCGGCAGGATTTATCCTGCGGTTATCATTGTTGCCATTTTAAATGCGATGGTATATGGCAGCCAACAGAACATTATAGATTCTGTGATTTTCGGCGGCGGATGGTTCGTGGAATGCATTATGATATACTATGTATTTTTGTGGGGTGCGCGGAAATGGTTTATCAAAAAATTGTCAATAGTCTGGATCACTGCCTCGGCAGTGATTATCGGCGCCTATTATTATATATTCGAACCTTCGAATACCACTGTTGGCATGTGGATTTATAGATACACATATTTTAAATGGGTATTTTTCTTCACCTTCATGCTGTTGGGAGCGCAGATGGGGCAACATCCCGACCGATATGGATATAACCGTTGGGTACTCCTCAAGTTGATTGGATGCGTGATAATTTTCTATGCATTTTGCTTTATGGCAAACAAGGTTCAAATCCTTGAAGACCTACAATATTTAACTATTTTGCCTTTGTTGGGCATAACATATTATATTTACGTGCTTTGTTGCGCTCCGATATTTAAGAGACTTTACGCTAATAGAATATGTGGTCAAGTAATATACATAATAGGTGGGCTTTGCCTTGACAGTTACCTGGTGCAATTTTTTATCATCAGCGACAAATATAACTATCTCTTTCCCCTTAATATTTTTTTGATAACTCTCTGCATTTTAGTTGCGGCATATGTGGTCAATTTTTTGTCGTCTGCATTAAGAGACACCTTCAATAAAGACAACTACAGGTGGCGGGATTACCTGTTATGGCGACAAGAATAAGAGCCTTGAAAGCGCGGAGCGTACATAAGTAAAAACGACTGGTCCCGATAATTACCAATCTCGATGCTGACCTTCTGGCTGCGGCAGTTGACTAATCTTCCTGACAATGTCGACTGCGGCCTGATGACAGGGAATCATCGGCAGCGCTTGACCGTAGACGCAGCTTTCCGGAAATATCTCGAGGTAGACATCGTGATGGTGGAACACATTCCCTCAGAGTCTCAACCTGAGAAAAAAGCGAAATAGAATAGTTTTAACCCTCTGCGAGGGTCGCGGCAAGGTGGCACCTACGCAGCCACTGGCGAACCTGGCCCAATATTTCTATCATCGATGAATGGCCTTTTAGTATCTGATCAATGCCATCTACTGCCAATGAAATATTTTTGGTACTAATCCCTAAAGTAGACAACATTGCATCGCTTACATGCTTAAATTACTGTATGGCAATGCATTGTGCGGATGCGATGTATCGAATCCCTTCATCTTGGTGAGTTTTCAAATCGATTCAGCAACAAAATTCGGATAATTCATGGAATTCGGATAATTCAGGGATTCCAGATAATTCGAGAAAATGAGATGAAAATAAGGCTGAGCTTCGGGGGGACCGAGGCGCAGCCTTATTTTTAGGGGATTATCGGAGATCGCTTATTTGGCAATCTTGACGTTTCTCACTTCCCAGCTACCCGATGCAGCATCGGTGGAGGTGTAGTGGAATGCTATCTTGATGGTCTTGCCTGTATAGGCGGCCAGAGAGATGTTGCCCGAGTTGACAAATGTCCAGTTGCTGTTGGTGGAATATGTCGGGATGGTCAGCTTGCTCCAGGTTGCGCCGTTGTCGGTCGAAACCTCAAGCGAAACCTGCTCTTTAGCCACGTCCAGGCTGGGGAACTTGTTGCAGACATGGTCGAATGTCAGCACTGCGTTAGCCCCTGCGGGGATTGCGATGGCGGGCGAGATCAGTCGGCTGTCGGAAGCGTGGGATGCGCCGCCTACATAGGCCGAAGCCTTCATGTATTTGTAGGTATCCCATTTCCATACGTAAGTAAGACCCTCAGAGAGCGAGATGTTGTCGATGGTGAAGTCGCCCTGACTGGTGGCGAAGGTTTCCTCGAAGATGGCGTTGCCGGTGGGGGTGTCGGGGTTGGGCTTGTCGCCGCCGCCGGTGCCGTCGATCTTATAGTTGGAGGTATTCTTCACGCCCGGGAGGGTATTGTACTTCATCACGTCGCCGAACACCTGTACCTTCTTGCCGAGGTTGCCGGGGTTGTCAAGCAGGTTGAGGGCTGCGCGTGTATCGCTCTTCGACACGAGCTGAACGCTGATGCACTGCTCTTTGCTCGATGCGTTGGGGTCGTCGGACATCAGGATGTTGGCAGCCTGAGCGCCGTCTGCTGTGAAGTGGGGGTTGTAGTCCTTGTAGTAACCTACGATGTAACCGGCTACCCACACGCCCTTGGCCGAAGCCTCGGTGGTCGACTGCGGGTTCATGGCGATTACCTGACCGCAGTTGTAGGGCGAATTTTCAGCGCCTGTGCCGTCGCCCGGGGTGTCGGGGTTGGGCTTGTCGCCGCCGCCGTCAACTTTGTAGTTGGAGGTATTCTTGACGCCGGGCAGGGTGTTATACTTCATGATGTCGCCGTATACGCTGACCTTGGAGCCGAGCATGCCGGGGTTGTCGCCCAGGTTGAGAGCCGCACGCGGGTCGGTATTGGCAACGAGCTGAACGCATACGCACTCTTCCTTGGTGGAAGCTGCGGGGTTCGTCGAGATAAGCACGTTGGAGTAATTGGCGCCGTCGGCGGTGAAGTGGGGATTGTAGTCTTTGTAGTAGCCTACGATGTAACCGGTTACCCATACGCCCTTGGCCACGGCCTCAGTGGTCGACTGCGGGTTCATGGCGATGATCTGCTGGGTGGTGTAGGGGTTGGCTTCGGAGCCGTCGCCGTCGCCGGTGACGGGCTTGTCGGGATCGTCGGGTACATCTACGCCTTCGAGACGGAACTCATAGGATGTGCCGCGGTTGTCAGCCACGCCGTAGGTGCCGAGGTAGTTGGCCGTAAGCACGCCCTGAACGTTGAGCAGCTTGCCGAGGTTTTCGGGATGCTCGCGCAGAGCCACATATTCACGCATGGTGGAGCCAGTGGGCAGCGGCACGATGATACACTTCGAGTAGTCCTGGCAGTCGGCAGTCGGTGCGATTACCACAGTGGAAGCCAGAGCGGGCGAGGTGCCCCATTCGATGTCGGCGTTGGAGGTGACGGTGGTCACTTCGGGAGCCACGGTGCCGACGATGTAGCCCTGAGTCCAGACGGTTTTAGTGTTGCCGACAGCGATCTGGGCGATAGCCTGAGGCACGGTGTAGGGGTTGGTCTCTGAGCCGAGCGGCATGGTGGGATCGCCGACGTTGGTGATGTCGGAAGTATCCATGAGCATTACCTGCCAGCCTGTGCCGAAGTAGCTGAGCACGAAGGTAGCGTCGCAGGCCTCGGTAGGCATCTGCTCGTTGACGAAGTCGGCATAACCGCTGACGCGCATGGTCACTTCGGCGCCGCCGATTTCCACACCCTGATTCATGTTGGTCTTATACACGCCGAAGGTGGTAACAATTTCACCGGTGTTGGCGTTGGTCTTGGGCACGAACTTCACGTTGTTGCAGTGAATGAGCTGGCTCTGCCATGCGCAAAGGCCGTCAACCCCCGAGGGGATGTCGGAGATGGAGTTGAGATTGTGGACGATAATTTTGTCGGGCTCGGGCATGCCATTGAGCTCGATGTGGTCGCGGAAGAATTCGGGTGCCATGAAGGTGGCTTCGTAGCTGCCCTGATATTCCTCGGGCCAGCCCATCTGCTGGAGGCCGTTGTATTTACCCACATACATGTCGGTAAGGTCGACCACGATCTCCTGACCGATGCGGTAGTCGAGGAAGAGGTTGTAGGTATTGACCGAGAAGGCCAGGGCTGCAGTCTCGTCCTGGATTGTGATCGACTTGAAGATGTTGCCGCCTTCGTCGGAGGTGATCACACGGCCGGCCACGATGATGTGGGAGCCGTCTTCTTTTGTGCCTACCTTCTTGCAGTAGTTGGTAGCATCTTCCCAATATTCTTTTTTGAAGTCGAAGATGGTAGTATTGGCTTTCTTCGTAGCCACCGGGACTTGCACCTCAGGGGCGTCGACGTCATCCTGGCAGGAAGTGAATCCGCCGAGTGTGGCCATCGCCATAACCCCGAAGAGAATAGATTTCAATATTTTCATGATTCAATTTGTGTCAGAATGAATAATGTTATTTAACCACGATGTTATCGACACACCATGTGGCGTAATTGGCATCGGTGGTGGCGGCATACTGCCATGCGATGTAGAATTTGCCTTTCTGAGCCGAGAGGTCGATGGTGCCTGACGATACCCACGAGCTGTAGCCGCTGGCGGGAGCGGTGGCGAAGGTGGCCTGCAGCTCGGTAGCCTTAGCTTTGGCGGGGTCGTAGTTGTCGAGCACGTAGACCTTGAAGGTGGTAGTGGTCGAGCCGTAACCGTTCACCTGGGTGTCGAATGTCAGGGTCTTGTCGGTGAGCTTGTTGATGTCGATTACCGGGGTTACGAGCCATGCGTTGAAGGGAGCGGTGCCCTTGTAGCCGGTCATGGCGGCATAGTAATTGTCGTTGAACGAAGTCACATACCAGTTTTTGCTTCCTTCGAGTTTGAACGTGCCCCAGTTGGCGGGGATAGCGCCCATGTCGAAGCCTTCGGTGAAGCCTTCGCCATCGCCGTCGCCCGGATCAACGGGTACCCAGGGGGTGAAGCCTTCGAGGCCGTCGGCGCTGTTGAGCACGAGCTGCCACTTATTGTTGAACAGAGTGACTACGGCCAGCACATTGCCTTCGCCCGAGGGGCAGTAGGTCGTGGTGCCGAAGTCGGAGTACGACGAGGTGTTCATGTCGATGCGGTCGCCGCCGGCCGATACGAGCACCGAAGTGTTGTTGGGGTTGGTTTCACCCGCGGCAAGCACTCGGGCCAGCAGGGCGCCGGGGGTCTGGAAGTGAACTCCGGTCAGCTTCACGAGACGTCCCTGCCATGCCCACTTTTCAGCATCGTTGCTCAGCAGAGCGTTCATCTCCTCGACTGTCATTTCGGGGATTTCGAGTTTGTCGACGTTGGCCAGACCGTTGGCTTCGCAGATGCTCTCCCAGTCGGTCTTGGAGATACGGCCGGGGGCCGAGGTGGCGTCGGCTTTCACGCCGATCTGCAGTCCGGTGCCGTAAGTGCCAAAGTAGAGGCCCGTGCAGTCGATTACCACTTCCTGACCGATGCGGTACGACTCATAGAGTTTCGAATTGTCGATCGAGAAGATCAGACCGCCGGTCTCGTCCTCGATCATGAGCTTCTTATAGATATTGGAGTATTCGTCGGTGGAGGTGACGCGGCCCTTTACCCAATAGTGGGAGCCGTCGGCCATAGCTGGGATCTCCACGTTGCAGTAGTTGGGCACGCTGCCGCTGTTGGCGGCTTTGAGGGCCTCGGTCATCACGTCTTTGAGCTGCTGGGCGGTGGTGTTGACCTTGCCCAGGTTTGCGGCCGTGGGGATGTATTCCTCCATCGGCGGACGGGTGAAGTCGTCGTCGCAGGAGGCGAATCCGGCAGATGCCATCAGAATGGCCGCGATATATAAAATAGATTTTTTCATCTTAATCTTCTTATGTTTTATTAGGTGAAAAATAGCTGCGGCTTATCAGAAGCGTACAGAAGCATTGGCAAATACCTTGATGCCCTGGGCATACATATATTTGGTGGGGTATGCGTTGGGGTTGTAGGTTTTGGTGTCGATGCGGAACTGCTCGGTGGCCTGAGTGATAAGGTTGCGGTTGTTCAGGAGGTTGGAGACGCCAACGTTGATGTTGAGGCTGACTTTGCGGTTGATGTAGATGAGCTTGCCGATGGAGGCGTTCATTACCCACTGGTTTTTCAGCTTTTCCTGGCTGGTGAACTGGTCAACGAGGCTTTCGAGGTTCTGCTCGGTGCCTGCATAGCCTGCCAGACCGGAGATCACCTGATGGCGCGGGTAAGCCAGACGTACGTAGTAGTCGGCCAGCCACGAAGCGTCGACGGTGAAGAACCAGCGCTTGGGAGCGTTCCAGTTCAGGCCGATGTTGAAGGCGGTCTGCGGGGTGGAGGTGCAGTAGTAGTTTTTGAGGAAGAACTGGTTGGTGATGTCGGGGTTGAGGCCGTTCTCAACCGAACGTGTACCCATGGGGTTGTTGGCGTAGCGGTAGCGCGAGAAAGTGCCGGCGAAAGTGGCGCGCAGGTCGGAAGTGATCTGGTAAGCCATGCCCAGCTCGATACCCTTGTACTGGCGGCGTACGCCGTTGAGGGCGAAGTTGCAGAATGCGTTGAGGCTCTCGTCCCAGAAGCCGTAGCGCTCGGTGGCGTCCTGCATGTCGGTGAAGTAAGCGCCGATAGATCCGCGGAAGCGGCGGTAGTTCCATGTGTAGTGGCCGTCGATCGAGAATATGCGGGTCGATTTCGGGTCGTTTACGGTGGTGTCCTTGATACGCGGCGAGATGTAAACGTCGTTGATTACAGGTGCGTTTGTGCCGTACATCATGTTGATCGAGAAGTAGTTGCGGCCATCGAGCTTGTAGGTGGCGCCGGCTTTAAGCATAGCGTCGTTGAAGCGGACGGTGCTGGATTTGCCGAACGAATTCTCGGGGGCGCGGCCGTTGCGCATCAGGCCGTCGCGGTAGAACTGCTCGTAGCTCATCGACAGACCGTAGTTCACATCCCAGTGGGCTGTGTTGATCTGATTCTGCAGCCATGCCTGAGCTTTGAGGGCGTAGATGTTGTAGTCCCAGCCGATGCGGTCGCCCTTCACGGCGCGACGGTTCGGGTGGTTGAGGTCGTTCTGTACGATGTCGCTCGAAGCGTCGGGGTTGTTTAGCTCGCGCTCTGCGAAGCCGTCGACGTCAACCCAGAATTCGCCGCCCAGAAGGTCGCGTACCGTAGCGTAGTCGAAGGTCTTGGTATAGTTGAAGTTGATACCGCCCTGCAGGGTCATGTGGTCGTTCAGGCGATGGTTGATGTGCGAGCCCAGGATGAAGTTGAACTGGTTGGAGTGCTCCATCTGCTGGATGTAGGTGGCACCCTTCTGCTTGTCTTCGGGGAGGAACTGGTTCTGGTAGTTGTTCAGGTAGTTGGCCTGATACATGCCGTCCCAGTGGATCTGGCGCCATTCCTCGTTGTTTTCCCAGAGGTCGGTATAGAGAGCGGCCATTTCGGGGTTGTCGTTGCCGAGGGTAGTCCAGTAGGTGGGGAGGTTCTTGTAGTAGTCGGGACGCGGGTCGTTGCCGTTGTAGTACGACAGGCGGGTGCGGGCGTAGTGAACCCAACGCAGGGCAGCGCCGGTGTTGACCGTGGTCTTTTCCGACTTATAGATGTAGTTGAACATCAGGGTGGGGTCAAAGTTCTCGCGGATATTGTCGGAGCGCTTTTCGCCGTTCTGATAGCCCCAGGTGGGGTTGTAGAGGTTGTCGCCGGTGAGGTCGAACACCTGCTGCACAGCTGACTTGGAGGCTGCGTAGCGGCGCGGGTTCATCCAGAACGAGGCTGTCAGCGAGTGATGGTCGTTGAATTTCTTCTCGCCTGAGAGGAAGAAGCTGCCGGCGGTGTAGAATGTGCCGGGCACCACGCCTTCGTCGGCGTAGCGGAACATGGCGGCGGCCGTCAGGGCCAGGCCGTTATCCTGCATGCCGGTGTTGTACGATGCCAGGGCGCGGTATTTATAGTTGGAGTTGGTGTAGCTCAGACCTCCGGAGAAGCCGGGAGAGTAGTTCTCGGTGATGGTCGAGAAGTTCTGGCTGCCGCCGATGTTGCCGAAGCCGTAGGCTGAGGCGTTGAGGCCTACCGTAGCGGTGGAGTTGCTGAAGGCGCGCACAGCCTTGGAGGTCATGCCGCCGAGCTGCTGGAAGGAGAAGCCGCCGCGTATGAGGTCGTTCATCGGAAGGCCGTTGATGTAAGTCTCCTGCCAGGTGGAGTTATAGCCGCGATAGTTGGAATACAGCGGCTGGACTCCGTAGCGCGTGAAGCGGTAGAAGAGGTCGTCGTTCGAACCGGTCAGGGCGCCCACATTCTGAGCGTTGCCTTCCTCGTCTTCGAGGGTCGATTCGTCGATGAGGGCTTCGGTGTTGGCCTCGGTCAGGAATTCGTTTTCGGCAAATTCCGGATACAGACGCATCTGGCCTGCCGATACGCTCTGGCCGTTGAACAGAAGAGCCTGCACGGCGCCTTCGTCGTAGCCGGGAGCCTGCACGGTGATCACCGTTTCGCCCGGACGGACATTACTGATACGGAAATCGCCCGAAGGGCTGGTGGTAACGGAGATGCCTTGGCCTTGCACGGAGACTATGGCACCCGAAATCGGGCTCCCCGTATCGGCGTCTACTACGCTACCCGACACCACAGCTGTCTGGGCCATGGTCGAGAGCGCTGCACTCAGTAGCAGCGATAAGAAAAGTTTGAATCTCATAAGGATGTTATTAGTTATAGTTGTTTCGTTTTCAGGTTTGTAAGGTTTTCAGGCCATATCCCGCCCTTCGGGACATGTTTTCTTTCTCCCCTTTCCGCAACCCCACAGTATCCCCTTTCCCTATGTTACAGCTTCCAAAGTTAACCCTTTCCCCTTAAAGATGCAAACGAAAATTTGTCATTTCCCGCAAATTTAACGAATTTCTCCTTCGCTCATGTTGGTTCCTGCGGCCTCAGGTGTATCTTTTTTAGCGAAAATTGGCCGTAGGTAAGGGGATATTCGCGAAATTTAGCTAAATTTGCCAATTCAGGAAGAGGAAGCTCCGACAGCGGGGGAGGAGAGCCAATTCGTAGAATTACAAGCAATGATTGAACCGAACGACAAAAAGCGCCTCGAGGCCGACCAGGACGGCCTGGCCACCTATGAGTTTATCGCCAACCATATCGAGACATGTTCAGAAGATATGGACTATCTGGTAAAAAACATGATCCGCGCCGACCTCACGGGCCAGTTCCTTATCAGCGCAGCGCGCTATCTCCACGCCATCGACGCCACGGTCTTCGCCGGGGCTATCGACGCTCTGGTGGCCGCCGGTATCGACAAAGACCGCGACCGTGCATACATCGGCGCCCTGATGGAGCAATTTTACGGCGCCGACTATCTCGACCGCGCCGCCGAGTTGTCGGCCTCCGACAATAATTTCCGCCGCATCTTCAAGCGCCTCTATCCCGCAGGCGTGATCTGACCTCCGGCATCAACATCATAAGACAATGAATAAGAAGAAAAAAGCGCTCATCGCTGTCTGCCTGCTGGCGATCACCGCCGTGGTCACCGCTGTCGCAGTCAACCGCCGCGCCTCAAAATCCCAACCTACACCTGCTCAAATGGCTGAACTTTCTCAGGGCGACGCCCTTTTCGACATCAAAACTTCTGAGGGCACTATCCGTGTGCGCCTCTACGGCGACACTCCTGCCCATCGCGACAATTTTGCCAAACTGGCCCGCGAAGGCTACTACGACGGTGTGCTCTTCCATCGCGTGATCAGCGACTTCATGATTCAGACCGGCGACCCCGACTCGAAAGACGCTCCCAAGGGGAAGATGCTCGGCTCGGGCGGTCCCGACTACCAGATTGACGCCGAAATCGTCTATCCGGCCCACTTCCATAAGCGCGGCGCACTCGCTGCAGCGCGACAGGCCGACCAGGTCAACCCCGAGCGCCGCTCATCCGGTTCGCAGTTCTATATCGTCACCGGAAAGGTCTACAACGACTCTACTCTGGCACAGTTTGAGCATCAGATGCAGATGGCGGCTACAAAGACCATCTTCGACAAGCTCGCCCGCGACAACCGCGACAAAATCATGGAGCTGCGCCGCAATCGCGATCAGGCAGGCCTTCAGGCCCTTCAGAATCAGCTGGTTGAAGAGGCTACGGCTCAGACAGCCGCCAACCCCGTCAAGTTTACCGACGCACAGAAAGCTGCCTACACCACTGTCGGCGGCACTCCCCACCTCGACGGCCAGTACACCGTGTTCGGCGAAGTGGTCGACGGGATGGATGTAGTCGACAAGATTGAAAAAGTGGAGACCGACCGCGCCGACCGTCCTCTGGAGGATGTGAAAGTCATTTCCGTTACCGAGGTGAAATAATAAGGTGTTGAAAGTCAGCCGGTTTACACTTGATAACGGGTTGAGGGTAGTTCACACCCTCGACGCGGCCACCTCAATGGTGGCCGTCAATATTGTATACAATGTCGGCTCGCGCGACGAGCGTCCCGACCTCACGGGCATGGCTCATCTGTTTGAGCATCTGATGTTTGGAGGCTCGGCCCATGTGGCCGATTTCGACGGCGAGCTATCGGCTGCCGGAGGCATCTCCAACGCCTGGACCTCAGCAGATTTCACCAATTTCTACGATGTGCTCCCGGCATGCAATCTGCAGACAGCGCTCTGGCTCGAGAGCGACCGCATGCTGCGGCTCGATTTTCTGGAGCGCTCACTCGAAGTGCAGCGCAGCGTGGTCATCGAGGAGTTCAAGCAGGTATGCCTTAACCAGCCATACGGCGATATGGACCATATCCTGCGCTCGCTGGCCTATACGCGCCATCCTTACCGTACCCCGGTGATAGGCAAGGACTTCAGTCATATCGAACGTGTTACGCTCGACGACGTAAAGCATTGGTTCTACGCCCATTATGCCCCCAACAATGCTGTGCTGTCCATCTCGGGCAATGTCAGCTTCGACCAGGCCCGCGAGGCTGTGGAGCATTGGTTCGCCGATATTCCGCGCCGCGGGATAGCTCCGCGTAAACTCCCCGCCGAGCCGCTTCCGCAGGCCCCGCGCAGCAAGACCGTCAGTGGCCGGGTGCCTATGACGGCTATCGTAATCGCCTATCCCATGATGGGTTACGGTCAGCCGGGCTACTTTGAGGCCGATATACTCAGCGATGTGCTCGCCAACGGGCAGGCCAGCCGCTTCTATCGCGAGCTGCTTATGCAGACCGACATCTTCAATCAGGTAGATGCCGCTATCCAGGGCTCGGAAGAGCCGGGGCTGTTTCTCATCAACGCACGTCTGCGCGACAACGGCCCGCAGGCCGAGCAGCGTGCCATCGAAGCTATCCTCTCGCAGCTCGACCGCCTGCGTAACGAGCCGGTCGACCCCCATACGCTCCAGCTCTGCATCAACCGGCTGGAGTCGGCCCGGACCTTCGGGTTGCTCAACTATCTCTCTGTGGCCCAGACCATCGGTATGGCCGAAATCCACGGCGAGGACCCGGATGCTTTCATGGAGCCTTACCGCGCCATCACCCCCGAATCCCTTCAGGCCACGGCCCGGCGGATTTTCGACCCCAACCATCAGATTACCCTCATCTACCGTCCCGAAAATTAATAGCGTCAGGCCGCTCCGCCGGCCTGATACCATATATCTGACCTTGAATCTTTAACGCAGCGAATACATGAAACTGCAATCACTCATAGCTCTGACCGTAGCAGGCGCCATGGCGGCATCCGCAGCCTCTGTCGACCCGCTGGCATACATCGAGACCCGCATCGGTACTGCTCCCAGCGAAACACTCACCGCCGGAATTTTCGGTAAGAAGACCGAGGAGTTCGGCCAGTGTCTCCCGGCTGTTCTCGTGCCTCACGGCATGAACTTCTGGACCCCTCAGACCCGCGACACCGAGAAAAAATGCGTGGCGCCATATTATTACCGCGACTCGCTCCTCCAGGGATTCCGCAATTCCCACTGGATTGTGGGCGGATGCACTCAGGACTACGGCTCAATGACGCTTATGCCCCTGAGCGGCACTCTGCGCCTGACCCCACAGGTCCGTGCATCACGCGTCAGCCACGACAACGAGGTGTCGACCCCGGCCTACTACCGCAACCGCCTGATCGACGAGAATATAACGGCGGAAATGACCGGCACCTCGCGCGCCGGAATCTTCCGGTTCACCTACGATAACGGCGGAGACGCCTACGTGGTGGTCAATCCCAACAGCGACGAGGCTCAGGGATTCGTCGAAGTTGACCCTGAGCATCGCCAGATACGCGGCTACAACCCCGTCCACCGCATTTATCAGGGGAAAGGGGAGCCTGCAGGCTTCGCCGGATACTTTGTGGTGCAGTTCGACCGCGCCCCATCGGCGTGGGGTACGGGTCAGGGCGACAATGTCCGCCAGGGCGACGCCGCCGTCAAAGACCTCCCGCAGGTGTCGGGATGGATGAAATTCGACCTCAGGCCCGGCGAGCAGCTGATTGTCAGAGCCGCTTCATCGTTTACCGATATGGAGGGTGCGCTCCGCAATCTTCAGGCAGAGCTTCCGAAGGATGATTTCGACGGTACGCGAGCCGCGCTGGAGGCCATCTGGCGCTCCCATCTGAGCCGCATCAAGGTAGAGGGCGGATCTGACGCCGAACTGACCAAATTTTACAGCGCTTTGTACCGCACATCGTTCCTCCCCAGGGTGATGAACGATACGGACGGCCGCTACCCGGCCTTCTCCACCGGCGAAATCGTCGAGACGGCCCCGGGACGTGAATACTACGACGATTTTTCCATGTGGGACACCTACCGCGCCCTGCATCCGCTGCTCAACATCATAGACTCCCGCCGTTCGGCCGACATGATGCAGAGCCTCGTCGACAAATATTCGCAGGGTGGCTGGCTGCCGATTTTCCCCTGCTGGAACTCCTACACCTCGGCCATGATCGGCGACCATGCCATAGCTGTAATAGCCGATGCCTGGGTCAAGGGGATACACAATTTTGATATATCCAAGGCTTACGAGGGGATGTGTAAAAACGCTTTCAAAACGCCCGATACCTACGGGGAATATTGCAACGGGATGGGGCGCCGCGCCATCCGCTCATATATCCGGTACGGGTATATCCCGCTGGAAGACAGTGTAAAAGAGGCTTACCACAAGCAGGAGCAAGTGTCGCGCACTCTGGAATATGCCTTCGACGATTTTGCCCTGTCGCGCGTGTCGCGCGCTCTGGGGAAAAAGGCTGACGCATGGGTGCTTGAAAACCGAGCGAAGTACTATCGCAAGGTGATCGACCCGGCGACGGGCTATGCACAGGGGCGCCATGCCGACGGCTCGTTCATCAACGACCCGCAGAATGCTTTTCGCTTTGAGAAGTTCATCACCGAAGGCGTCCCCGGCCATTATACATGGTATGTGCCTCACGATCAGCGCGGACTGATGAAGATAATGGGCGGACGCGACAAGTACGTGGCCAAGCTCGACTCGATGTTCTCCGAAGGGCGCTACTGGCACGGCAACGAGCCCTGCCACCAGATTCCCTGGCTCTTCAATTTTGCCGGACAGCCATGGAAAACCCAGTCGGCCGTGCGCCATGTGCTTGCCACAGAGTATCTTCCCGTGCCGGGAGGCCTTTCGGGCAACGACGATGCCGGTCAGATGTCGGCATGGTACGTGTTCGGCGCCATGGGCTTCTACCCGGTCTGCCCGGCCACCCCTTATTATATGATAGGTTCGCCGGTGTTCCCGCGTGTGGAGATAGCCACGGCCTCCGGACGGCCCTTTGTCATCGAGGCCGAGGGCGCATCGCCTGAAAACATCTATATCCAGAGCGCCACGCTCGACGGCAAGCCTTTCGACCGCAACTACCTTACTCATTCCGACCTGCTGTCGGGAGCGACGCTGCGTCTGGTGATGGGGCCGCGTCCCAACGCTCTTTGGGGCACTCAGCCACCGCCTGAAGGCATCGATCTGAAATAGTCACGCCCCTGGGATGGCATCAAAACCAATCAGAATAATCAAAACCGTAACATAATGAAATTCAACCTTAAATCTATTTTCGTGGCCGCCTCGGCAGCGCTGATGCTCAGCGGATGCGGCTCGACCACCGACTACAATGTCATGACGTACGGCGCCGCAGGCGACGGTACCACCGACGATGCGGCCGCTATCCAGAAAGCCATCGACCGCGCAAGCGAGAACGGCGGCGGCACAGTGATCTTCCCCTCCGACAAGACCTTCATGTGCAGTCCTATTCATCTGAAATCCAACGTAACGCTGCTTCTCGAAGCCAATTCGCGCCTGCTTGCCAATCCCGACGAAAGCGTCTACACCGAGAGTGCCTTCGGCGAAAACCGTGGCGAGGGGATGATGTGGATTTCCGGAAAAGAGATTGAAAATGTGACGATTACCGGCGCCGGTACCATCGACGGTAACGGAGTGGCCTTCATGGGCAAGGAACTGGGCGACAGCTACGAGCTAAAACCCGTCACGGATTTCGACCCGCGCCCGCATGTGCTCACTCTTACCGATGTCAAGAAGGTGCGCATCTCTGATGTAACCATCTGCAATTCAGCCTACTGGACTGTGCATCTAATCGGATGCTACGACGTGGCCATCAGCGACCTCTCCCTGCTCAACAATCTGAAGATACGCAACGGCGACGGTATCGACATAGACCATTCGCGCAAGGTGCGCATCGCCAACTGCTTCATCGAGAGCGGCGACGACTGCATCTGCCTCAAAAACCGCCGCGAATTCGAGCAGTACGGCCCCTGCCGCGACATCGTGGTGACCAACTGCGTGATGACCTCGCGTTCGTGCGCTGTAAAAATCGGATCGGAAAATATGGACTCCATCAACCGTGTGCTTTTCGACAACTGCATCATCACCGACTCCAACCGAGGCATCGGTATCCAGAACCGCGACGAAGGCACCGTCACCGATGTAACCTTTTCCAATATGATTGTCGACTGCCACCTCTTCTCCGATGTGTGGTGGGGCAAGTCGGAGCCGATTTATGTCACCTCCTTCCCGCGCGCCGTGGGCAATCATAAGGACGCCGGATGGCGTTTCCCCAAGGGTGCCACCGAGGGCCGCTGCGGCGAAGTGTCGGATATACGTTTCCACAATGTGAAGTGCACGTCGGAAAACGGCATCTATCTGGGCTGCGACACTCCCGGAAAGGTGCGCGACATTACTCTCGACCGCGTATACCTCGACCTTGTCAAGACCACGGAATATCCCGGCGGTGTCTACGACCGCCGTCCGTGTGTTGGCGAAGGGTTCATCAACTCCCCCGTATATGCCGTATATGGTGAAAATGTGGAGGATATCACCGTCGAAGCTCTCTCGGTAGATACTTCTGCATTCCCAGCCGACCTCTACGCAGGTCTGTTCAAATGGAACGGCTGCACCGGCATCAAGGTGAAATAATCTATTGTAAACTTCCGGTATGAAATCAATATTCCGATCATTATTGGCGTTTGGCGTCCTGGCTGTAGCGTTGCAGGCCGGGGCCGCCTCGCCCGACCGCTCCCAATGGCGCATCGGCGACCGACATACGGATGTCAGCGCCGAAGTGAAAGCCAACCCCGATAAGTCAGGCGGCATCTACTACGCTTACCCCGTGGTTGAAGATCAAGCGTTTACGCTTCCCAAGGGCTACCGGCCCGCCGGTATGGTCCATTACGGACGCCACGGTTCGCGCTGGATACTAAAGGATTATCTCACCTTTCTGCCCCAGATGTTGCTGGCCGGAGAGGAAGCCCACGGCAATCTTACCGCTCTCGGTAAGGATGTCAAAGCCCGCGTGGAGCGCTTTTCACACCATGCCAAAGGGCATCTGGGCGAACTTTCGCCGCTGGGTGAGCGTCAGCACAAGGCCATAGCCCGGCGCATGTATGAGCGTTTCCCGAGCCTGTTTGCCGACACGACGTTCATTGAAGCGCGTTCCTCCACCGAGCAGCGCTGCATCATCTCCATGGCGGCTTTCTGCGAGCAGCTCAAGGAACTGAACCCCTCGCTGCGCGTTCAGCGCCACGCTACCCCCGGCGATATGGATTTCATCGCACTCAACACTCCGGCAGTGAAGGCCGACGGCCGTCCGGATGCTCCCTGGCGTGAGGATTACTGGGCTTTCGCCGACTCAGTGATCAACCCCGACCGCCTGCTGGCTTCGCTTTTCATCGACCCGCAGGCCGCCCTGAGCCGCGACGCCATGGTGCCCCCTATGCGCAAGGGACGCGAAGACCCCAATCTGCTGAACCAGCTCTCCGACCGCCGCAAGGGTGGCCTGTTCGCACGTATGCTCGTGGATATCGCCGTAGCCATTCAGGATGTCGACGGCCTTGAGGGGCTTACGCTCTATGACATCTTCACCCCTGAGGAACTGTTTAACGTCTGGCAGACAATCAATTACGAAATGTATTACCGTCATGCTCTCGCCGACGGCACCCAAAACAGCGGTCCGCTGGCCGCCGAGACCCTTCTGGAGCGCTTTGTCGCTCAGGGCGATTCGGCTGTAGCTGCCGGCAAGCCGTACGTGAGCCTGCATTTCGGCCACGATACCAACCTGATCCATTTCCTCAGCCTCATCGGACTTAAGGGAGCAGCCGGCGTGGCAACGTCGCCGGCTGACTACTACAAGACGTGGCAGGACTTC
The DNA here is from genome assembly GCA_945916235.1 of uncultured Porphyromonadaceae bacterium. GTDB lineage: Bacteria > Bacteroidota > Bacteroidia > Bacteroidales > Muribaculaceae > UBA7173. The sequence continues at coordinate 38,781 of CAMEGQ010000014.1, forward strand.
CGCGTCGCTCCTATGGGCGCCAACTTCCAGCTCGCACTCTTCACTTCCGACACCGGCGAGCCCATAGCCCTGCTGCGTCACAACGAGCAGACGGCCAAGGTCGATCTGCCCAACTATCCCAAAGGTACGGACTTCTACCGCTGGTCGGACCTCAAACGCTTCTGGGCTGAGCGGCTTGCCGATCTGAAGCCCTCGAAGGGTGAGCAGGCTGTCTACGACCTGATCGACCGCATCGCTCCGGGCGCCTCCGGGCGCTTCGTCATCGTCGAGCAGCCCGGCAAGGAAGAATTCTTCGAAATCACCGCCATCAACGGCCGCCCGGCCATCGTGGGCAACAATCCGGTGAATATCGCCGCCGGCCTCAACTGGTATCTGAAATATTACACCGGAAACCATCTGGCCTGGAACAATATGACTGCACAGCTGCCCGAGGTTCTTCCGCTACCCGAAAAGCCTGAGCGTCATTCCACTTACGCCGACCGCCGCTACTATCTCAACTATTGCACCCACTCCTACTCGATGGCTTTCTGGGACTGGGAGCGCTGGCAGAAAGAAATCGACTGGATGGCTCTGCACGGCATCAACATGCCTCTGGCTATTACCGGCACGGATGTGGTCTGGCGCAATGTGCTCCGTCGGCTGGGCTATTCCGAAGCCGAGATCGCCGAATTTATCGCCGGACCGGCCTTTCAGGCCTGGTGGCTGATGAGCAATCTCGAGGGGTGGGGCGGCCCCAACTCTGAGCAGTGGTATGCCGACCGCGAAAAGCTTCAGCGCAATATCCTCGCCCGTATGCGCGAGCTGGGGATGGAGCCGGTGCTTCCCGGTTATTCCGGCATGGTGCCTCACGATGCCGATGAGCGCCTTGGCCTGAACGTGTCGGGTAAAGGTGTCTGGAACGGCTATACCCGTCCGGGCTTCCTGGCCACCACCGATCCGCGTTTCGACGAGATAGCCGACCTCTATTATGAGGAGCTGACGCGCCTGAACGGCCGCTCGAAATTCTACAGTATGGACCCCTTCCATGAGGGCGGATCCAAGGATGGTGTGGATCTGGCTCAGGCCGGGGCCACCATAGCCCGCGCCATGAAGCGCGCCAACCCCGAGGCTGTGTGGGTGATTCAGGGCTGGAACGAAAATCCCGATCCCGAACTGCTAAAAGGCGTGAAGCCCGGCGACATCATGGTGCTGGATCTCGCCTCCGAGATCAAACCCAACTGGGGCGACCCGACGAGCCCCTCGCCCTACAACCGCCCCACCGGTTATGCACCTCACGACTGGACCTGGAACATGGTGCTGAACTTCGGCGGAAATATAGGTCTCCACGGCCGTATGGATAATGTGATCGACGGGTATTACCGAGCCCGCGACTCGAAATATGCCAAAACTCTCCGCGGTGTGGGCCTCACCCCCGAGGGGATTGAGAATAACCCCGTGATGTATGAACTGGCTTCCGAACTTATCTGGCGCCAGGAGCGCTTCACCAAGGAGGATTGGCTCAAGGGGTACACCCGCGCCCGCTACGGCCGCAATGTGGCCGCGGCCGATTCGGCATGGCAGCTTCTGGGAGCGACAATCTACAATTGTCCGTGGGGCAATCTGCAGCAGGGGACCACGGAGTCAGTGTTCTGCGCGCGTCCCCACATGCACATCTGGCAGGTGTCGAGCTGGAGCAAAATGGCTCCCTATTATAACCCGCAGGATGTCATAGACGCAGCCGGAATGTTTCTGGCTGCGGCCGATTCGCTGGCCGGTTCGCCCAACTACCGTTTCGATCTCGTCGACATAATGCGTCAGGCTGTAGCCGAAAAGGGGCGTCTGACATATCAGAAGATGACGGAAGCTATCCGCAACAAGGATGCCAAGGCTTTTGATACAGCAGCCGATCGGTTTTTGACCCTGCTCCGCGCTCAGGACCGCCTGCTCAACACTACCCCCGACTTCAAAGTGGGAAAATGGATAGCCGATGCACGCCGTCTGGCGCCTGCAGTGGCCGATCAGGACCTCCTGGAGGAAAACGCACGCGTACAGATCACCACCTGGGGCCGGCGTCAGGCCAGCGAGAAAGGCAAACTCCGCGATTACGCCCATCGCGAATGGGCCGGCACTCTCGGCGACCTCTACCATGACCGCTGGAGCCGCTGGATCGAACAGCAGCGCCGTCTGCTCGCCGCCGGAATCCCGCCGATGGACCTCGACGAGGACCTTACAAAGGTGAAGAAAGGCGCCAACGCCGACTATGTGACCGCAGTGTCGCCCGACGCCAACGACGGCCCGATTGTAGCGGTCAACGCATCGTCGAAGGCCCTCCTTCCCGACGGCACAATGCGCCCCGACTGGGCCAAGATGATCGATTTCTATCCTATCGACGAAGCCTGGGTCAACTCCCGCAACGCCTATTCAGCCGTCCCCGAAGGCGTCCCCATCGACATCGCCCGCCAGACCTACCGCCTCCTCCTCGAGCCATAACCCCCGGGGATGGAAATCCCCGATCGTCAGCCACAAAATCCACATTATTCCAACCCATTCAACGGCATCCTCCTACAGGATGCCGTTGCTGCTTCCGCCGCGGTCCATATTTCCCCGTCGCAGCGATTTTAAGCCAATATCAAGGGTAAATGCCAGATAATAAGGCGGTAGGGTACAATGCTGTCTGGGCTAATTAAAACGGTTCGCAGATTCTACCTGCAAGTGCAAAATTAGGCAATAAATTTGAAGAATTCAGC
>CAMEGQ010000015.1 GCA_945916235.1 uncultured Porphyromonadaceae bacterium
GACGAAATTAACCGCGCACGTCGCAACAAACGGGAAGCCAAAAAGAAAGTCAATCTCAACTACCAGTGGAAAACTATTATTAGATAAAAGATTATTTATGACACAGATATGTAAATTCAACGAACTACCGGCCACTATCAATAATGGTGGCTATAAGAAGGGCCACTGGATAGTATGGCTCAACCTCAGCGTGTCTGAAAACACATCCGCTGAAAAGGTAGAAGGTGAAAATGAATGGAAGTATGCCTCTCAGACAGATCGACTGGTGCTGAACGATAATTCTGTTTCTGGTTTACTTGAAGAAGCTGACCCGCTTCATATAGCACTGGCTACGACTGAAGAGGTTGAGGCTATTCTGAAATATTTCCATGCTGAGAATGACATTGAAAGCTGGCGTATGCTTCGTAAGGCTCAGGTACATGGCTATGACAACAGCGACAAGGTGAACTGCTTCTATCTGGGCGAGCAACCGATGTGGCTTGATAAGGCTACTCGCGTAGGCTTAGTCAATTCTCTCAATATCGAGAAAGCCGTTGGCCGGGAGAAGTCTGAATTATGGGCAGGGTGCCACAAGATAGAAATAAGCGTTGACGTTGCGCTTCAATTACTTTCAGCTCTGGAACTCTATGCCAAGGATTGCTATGGAGTTACAGCCAGTCACATCGCAGATATTGAAGGCTTCCAAACCGTTGATGAGCTTCGCAACTTTGAGATTAGTGCTGACTATCCTGAAATCCCAGTCTTTCCGATAGTATAATTTAGCTTCGTGGCAAACCCTTTGGCAAGTAGCTTTATCTATTCTCTATAAAGACAGTATTAATAATGGGCACGATAGCAAAAGGTGAAATAACACTTAGTCCGGTAAACGATGCGTATACAGTATCGATTACCCCTGCTTCGTGTACCATTACCGCTGATTTTGATGGCTCTAATCCTCATCTTGATAATGCTAAAGGTAACATTACAGTTAAGCGAGGAACACTGGAAGTACCATTCAAAGTCACAAGCATTGTCAAGTCTTCAGACACTATTACGGTTTCGTATTCTGGACAGCAAGCCACAACGATGCCATTTGCAATCACCCAGATTGGCAACACCATTTTGAATGGCTATGTAGATTTCAGCCTGACAACCGAGGATGGCTTTGGATATACCACGCAAATCAGGTTTTCTTTCTCAATTGTTCGAGAGTCCACTATGCTTGATTGGATTCAGGACTGGGAGGGGAGTAAAACTAAGGTCGGTGGTACCTACATTATGACTCCTAAGTTATTTGTAGGCAAGAAAGACGACATCGTTGCAGAAGTAAATGGTGTTCCCACATGGAAAACCGGGGCCTTGACTGGTGTATATATTGGCCCTGATTTGTTGAGTTCCGGTACTTCCAGCGTTGGCGTCTATGGTTATTTGCAAGACAATGAGATTTTCCATCTCAATGCTGATGGCGGTTATCTCGGTGGCTGGACCTTCAATGCAGCCGGACTTCAATCAAGCAACGGCGTTGTTAACATTTTATCAGAAGGTACCGTTTTTGCACAATCTCCCAGCTCCACAACTCCTTATTGGGGCATATATTCAGATGGTCATGTTGTATTTGCCAATGGAAACGTTAAATTCCAAGCTGATGGAAGTGCTGAATATACCGGTAAGATAACGTCTACTTCAGGTGCAATTGGCGGGTGGTCAATTAAGACGCATCAATTGTACAATAGTCGTATTATTATAGACTCAACTGATGGTTTTATTGGCATTAACGCAAGTGCAACACAGACTTTCAGCCCTACTACCGGAGACGCTATCTTTCCCGATAACCCCGATGGCGGCTTAAAGATATGGTATTCCGCAGCCAATAATTTTGGGTTAGTCGGATGGTCGTCCGGAGAAAAAGTATTCCAACTGGGAAGCACAAATCAAATCGCGGGGTGGACATTTAACCATCAGGCTATTTGGATTGGTGCTCTGGCTCCATCACTGACACAACATTCATATACCGCCGACGCAAATGCTTTAACGATTGCTACGAATGGCCTTCGTAGTCATAAATGGTATTTGGATGCAGACGGCACAGCCGCCTATGTTGGTGGACTTGTAAAGTTCAATACCAGCAATGCGGAAATGTTTGGATGGCTTATGCGTGAAGGTCGGTTTTCTTCTAAACATGCAGCATTGGTGTCTGAAGAATTAAATGCCGGACTATATGTGTCCGCGACCGACATTAGTGAAATTAGCGGGAGTGGTCTCAAGAGTGCTATTAGTGACAATGGTGGTATTTATTTAAACTCTGATGGCGCAACCGCTGTCATGTCTGCTTATGACCATGAGGGACATTTAGGCTTTTCTCTGAGCACTTCAGGCATTAATCAGATTGGCAAATGGAATTTTGACCATGAGGTTTTATATACCGGTAATCGAACTTTAAACGCGGATGGATTTGCTCAAAACGATGGAGCTATTGTCATCGGCATAGATGGTCTTATTAGCTCAAAATGGAAATTCCTAAAGACCGGAGCAGGCGCAGTTGCCAGCGGGAACTTTAATTGGGACACCGAAGGCAATATTTCCTTGGTTGGTTCGTCATTAAAGATTCTGGATGCGGAAAACAATGTCGTTTCGTTCTTTGATAGCGATGGCCATATCTCTGCATCGTTGATAAATGTGAAATCTGTTGAATGTCGAGATACAAGTAGCGACACTCTTTTGTCCGGCATAAACCGTGAAGGCGACGGAGCATTTTGCATCTATTATCCATCCGGAGATATCATGATGCGTTATGGATATGATAAGGCTGCTGATGGCATTGAATCGGTTGTCCAGCATTACATGGAAGACGGCACAAAAGACTGGGTAATCAGTCCTAATGGCTCAACTATGGCGGCTCAGTGGACTACAGCGAATTACTGGTCCATTGAGGATTTTGATAAGCACCCCGATTATTATAAAGCGACGTCCACTCCCATATATACATTGACGGCGATTGGAGCGGGGACAATATTTTATTACAGTGAGCCAAATACTACTAAACTTTTTACTGGAACATTGTGGGCGCTGTTATGTTCTCCTATAACAGATGAGAGCGGACAAACAGGAGCCTATCGCAATAAACGAGTTATCAAAGATGGTAGAGAAATCAGCTCCTCAGATGTGCTCATGGGCTACCCCTCTGAAGATTTTAATTGGGAACTTGGAGAATAATTATGAGAAAAGACATAGAAATACATATTCAAACTGGTGATATTGCGCTTATCTCTAAAAGCAGTCCCAAATATCGGGCATTTAGGTGGGTAGCTCAGCCCGACATGCTCTCTCGTTATATTTACGGCGAAATAGACGTGCCTTACACCGTAAGCGAACGCACCATTTTAAAACAGGGGGTTTACTTAACGGTGCCGTACACACCAATCTATAAAGAATTTATGGTGCGAATACGCCGTGTCAGCGATGAAGGCGTGTTTTCTTATGTTACCAATGATGTAGATGGTTCTCAGTGGTTTTTGGTCAAGTCCGCTATCAACGGGGGTGAGCTTAAAAATGTATTCGCATCAACCCTGCTGTCTATTTCTGAAGACGGATACTTTTTGATGTTAAGTAATGGTTTTGCACAATTGTATGCAGCCAGTCAATCTGATTTCAATATCATCAAGGCTGGGCGCCAAAATGCGAACTGTCTTTTAGCTTGCTTCCCAGGAGGCAATTACCGTTATCCGTTGACTGGCGTAGGGTTAGCCCGATGGGTCAATTCCAATAATGTTGCTTCGACCAGCCTTACCAAAGTCCTTCAGGACGAGTTTAGTGCTGATGGTGTGACAATCAATAACGCCGCTTTCAATTATGACACTAAACAAATGGAACTGGACGCAAAAGATTTAGATGTATAAGCTATGGCAAAATATATTGTAAAACCGAATCAGAATCTATTCGATGTTGCCCTGCATTTGTATGGCAGCATTGAAGGGCTATTCGACCTCTTGATAAGTAATCCGGAGCTTAATATGTCTTCCGATTTGATTTATGGTCAGGAGCTGGAATATCATGAGGACTTTGTGCTAAATCCGTCCATTGTAAGCGAGTTCCAGGATAAAAACATTATACCTTCATCCGGGGCCCGCAAAGTATATTTCAAAGCCCCTGTTGAAGATTTGATTTTTCTGGTAGGCGTTAATGCTGATGCCGTATGGACGAGCTTCAGAGTGGCCGGAGAAGGCACTATGATAATCGACTGGGGTGATAATACGCCCCTCGAATCTATTGTTTTGTCTGCGGAATCTAAGTACATTGAGCATTATTTTGATAATGAAGTTGAGAAACGCCGTATCCGAATTTATGGCAATACTGACACGCTTAAATTCACGCTTATCGATACGACAAAATTAGGTGGAGCCTTATTGGTATGCAAGCCTGTAGTTGTCGATGAGTATATGTGCTTAGGTCAAAACTTTTCATTGAAAGGACTCGCTCTTTTTGAAGGCACATTTAAAATTAACCTTCAGCAAAACACAATCTCGGACCTCATGCCTATTGGAGATATGAGTCTTCAGGAGCTTGATTTAAGCGGTGTGCATTATACGAATGGCAATGTACTGGATGACTATTTAGAATACGTCGTAGCTCATTACAATGACCGTAGACCATGCACTGTTCATTTAACTTCAGCACCTTCCGCTCGTGGCTATACTGCAATAGATACGATATTGAACGAGCCTGAATGGAACGTTTCAGATACTTGGAAATTTTATATCAACAATCAACTTTACCAGTCTAACGATGACACGATCACTGAGTGAAATATACGCTGACGCCAAAGAGTGTCGCAATAAATATCTTGAGCTTACTGAGTTTGATAACAGTTCTAAGATGTCTATATTGGACGCCTTTACATGGGTGACTTCCGCATGTATCTGGGCATTTGAGAATGTTTTGGATGTCTTTAAAGTTGATTTGGCTCGTGACCTCCAGAATCGAATTAACGGGACACCCAAATACTTTGCCAATGCGCTTCTCAAATACCAGTCCGGTGACGATTTGGCTATGAATGAAGAAGGCACGGCGTTTTCCTATCCTCACGTAGACCCCACTAAACGTATTATTACCAAAGTTGCTTATTACGAAGAAGAGGAGGCTGGGTTTCATGATAAAATTACTCGGTTCAAAATCGCAACCGGAACTCCAGGTAACTATTCCCGTATTGACGAGAATGAACTTATAGCAATTCGAGCTTATCTCAATAGTTTGCTCTTTGCCGGACAACATGCCCGCGTAGTCAGTCGCATCGGCGATGTGCTGGTTCCCAGAGTGGTAGTATACTACGACGGAGGCGTCACTGAAGACGATTTGTACAGCGCAATCGAAGACGCCCTTAACAACTATATTGCTGGTATCGAATTTAATGGGCTGGTATATGCTCAGAAAATTATCGACGCAATTCAGCAAGTAGAGCATGTGACCGATGTATCTGTTGCATCAAACGATACAGACAATCTGGGCATATTCATCGCTTCTTATGATGATGACAACAATCTCATCAAAGATAAGAACGACAGTATCCTCACCCAGATTGAACGCTATTTTGTCCCTAATTCCGGGTATATCAAGCAAAGTTCTAATAGCGGACTGGAAAAAGATTTGCCCAAATGGCGAGACACCATTATTCTTAAACTGGAAGATAACGTATGAGATATTTCATCAATTTCGATAAAGTCATAAATCAGCTTGTGCCATACTACCTTGGTGGACGCAAACTGATTTTGTACCTGCAAGCCTTACTTCATCCTTTACGTAGTATCAACGATGAGTTTGTCACGTATGCCAAAGAAACGCGCATCGAAGCGGCTATGACCTCTCAGATATATAAGTTTGAGTGGTATTTAAATCATAAGTTTCAAAAATATTTTGCCAACAATGGTAGAATCACGATAAAAAACTCTGATGCGCCGGGTACGCCGATTTATAAAGAGTTGGCGAATGTATCTGCTAACGACGATATGCTGATATTTAAAGAAGAAGAGACTGATATTTCTCGGCAGCTTATTCTATATAGAAGTAATGAACAAACAGATGAAAGCGAAGTTAGCTTTATTGTGTCTACACCGAAAATTGACACCAAACTTATAACTGAACAAAAATATACGGCAATGCTGAAATTTGCGATAGATAAATATAGGCTTGCCAACAAAACTTACATTATTAAATACGAATCGGAATGAAAGAATTTAGCGCACAAACAGGCGGGCGATACACCTATGCCGATGACTTGGAGAACCTTCAGGAATTGGCTTTAGCTTTTGCCCAGCTTTTCGACGATTGTGATAATTTCATAGTAAGCGGTTGCGAAGTAGAATCTGGCTCTATTAGCTCTGGTTATGTGTTTCTGAATGGCAAAATGCGCTATTTCTCTGGCGCAACTGGCATCACATCCTGGCCTCAGTATATTTATGAATTAAACTCTACAGAAAGTGTACCCTATGAAAGCGGTGGCTCCAAAGTCGGACGCAATATTTATAGCTGTGCATTGACAAAAACCGTACCAACTACGGCTGACACATTAACCAACGCCGTCCCTAAGGCTTTGGAGATAACAGCGACTGGCGGTTTGCGCATGAAAGATGCGTTTATCGGTAAATATGCGTTACTGCTTAACCCCGCCAATACTTCCCAGACTGTGAACAGTTTTGTCACATTTGCCAAGCAAGTAAGGACAAATGCTGACCTTATTGCAAAAAATGGTGTAACCATTTTAAACGATGCCCTTCAGACTAAACTGATATATGACGGTTCAACCTTTAGCTTGACTTCAACCGGTGGCGAGAACGCATATAAGCTATCTATCATTGATGGCGAAGGCTTTACGTTTTATGTGAATGATGTGAAGGTAGCGCAGATTGGCGATACGGCTATTCAATTCATTAAACCCATTACTGCCGGACAAGGGACTTTTGGAGGTTTAATTCTGACCGGCAATGGAATTTATCAAGGTACCGCTAATGCCGAAGCCGATGTTTGGATAAACAAATATAGTTACAATGGTGAGTTCACCCAGTTCCGCAATACGCTTATTGGCAACGGCAAAGGTAAAACGTTACTGAGCGTTATCGGTACGAGCGGAATCATTAATTTGTTTGGTCAGACACAGATTGCTGCTGGTGCCATGGATGGTCTGGTTCTCAAAGCCAATATGCTTAAAAGCAACAATAGTCTGCAAAACGCCATTGCCTGGAATGATTCAGCAAATGAAGTGATGGCCAGAATAGGCTTTATTAATACTGACAACCAGATATTCTCCGTGGCTGTGCCGTCATTTAATATTGACATTATAGGCCATTCTGCTGTCAATATTGGACCAGCCATCAAAGAAAACGGCACCTTGTTGTCTGAGAAATATGTGCTTCAGACATCGTTTGAAACGGCCTTGGATTTAAAAGCCAATGCTGACAAGGTATATAGCATTGACAAGGCTAATTTGAAATTTGCGACTAAATCCGGTGGGCTATCTCAGTTCATTACAGATGACAACACTGCTGCTAAATGCCGCTCTCAAATTGGAGCAATGGGTGCTACAGATCTGGAGCCATACGTCAAGCTCAATAATTATTTATCTGATATGGCTAAGACCGAAGAGGACAAAGCAAAAATTAGAACAAACATTGGCGCTTCTGCCGCTGGAGATTTCCAGCCAAAGCTTTCTGATTCCGGATGGGTGAACATAACAGACTCCCTACACGTGCGTCAAATCGGCAATATCGTTAGCGTACAAGGAAAAATCAGAACCGTGAAAAGCGGTACGGTTTTCAATATTCCCAATACTATTGCAGCCCCCACACACGACGTAGCTGTTACAATTGCCCCTTACGATAAGCGCAATTGGGGTTGTGCCATCAAAGCCGGTACAAGAGCATGTTTTGTGACAGTATGCGATGGCACCAATGGCAAAATTACAGAATTTTCTTTAACTTATATGGTATAGCAATGAAAGTTTATAACTCCCCTGCACAGGCCCGCAGCCTGAGAGAGATTGAGGCTACTGCCTTATCTGAAAGTATTAAAATGATGGAAGAAATCAATGGAACTGTTCAACCCATACGCCCCTCAGCAGAAAAAGAGGAGGAAAAAGCCCGGCCCGAAACCCAAGCCAAAGCAGCCTCCCAAAAAGCGCGGTCGAAAAAAGATTCCAAGACAGTTTGACCAGGTGCCACTTGGTTATCATATCCGCCTTCAGGCCCCATTAGAATACGACCTCATCATGGAAGTTATCGGTTCTATGGGAGTGCCTGACGGCGATTTGATAGAGGCGGTAAGCTATTCTTCAGCGAACCCTTTTTTTAAGACCGAAAAGTTTAGAAAGCTCTTGATTCAATATAGGCAAGATGGTTGCCATACTGAACATCCAAAGCGTTCTCCCACCCCTCAGACAATCCTTAATGCCATCAATAGACGTAAAAATATAGCTAAAGGACAAAAATAAAAATAGTGCGAACGATATAAATTTTCGCACTATTTTTTTATCTGCTTGAAAATATTTACTATCTTTGTGCCACATTTCAAATTGATATTTTCCATAATCCCCTTTACCAATCATGCAAAACTCTATAAATGAAAGCTTTTACCGTGTCTGTACGAAAGTTAACAGACGAGGACCTTCTACGAGAGGCTTGTGCTACAACCTTTATGGGGGAGAGTCATGCGGCTCTAATTTCTCTTTACAAGGCTGAGCATTCTCCGGTCAGGACCCAGATATTCTGGGTAAGCCTTAAAAACATCCCGCTTTACATCAGCACCCATCTGATTCGTCACCATGTAGGTTCTGTACCGTTCCAGCTGACCTGCCGTGATGACCGTAATGGTGGCAATCCTGGGCTCATTCAAAAGATTGACGCTATCAACGAAAAGCTTGCAATGCTTTTATCGATGCTAAATCAGTCTTCTTATGCTGCCCAGGAAGAAACCATTCATAATATTATCGAAGAGCTGAATTGGTTGAAAGACAATGCAGACCGATACACACCGGTCAACCTTAGCTTATGCGTTAATGCCCAGTCTTTGCTGGATATGTCGAAGTTGAGATTATGTACAGGATGCGCGGCACGAGAGACTGTGACTGTATTTCGTGCCATAAAGCAAGAAATTGCTAAAGTGGACCCGGATTTAGCCTCAATGATGGTACGTAAATGCGTATATCGTAATGGCTTGTGTGGTGAGCCACGTTGTTGCGGTTTTAACCACACACATGAGTTTGAAACAGAGCTCAAGGACTACACTTCACATTTCAGCGAGAAGCAAAAAGGAATTTTTCACCAATCAAAAGTAATATCATGACTGTACAAGAATGGCTCAACAATGAAGAATTACCCGTGACCATCTGGGAAAAGAAGTATCGTAATGGCGACGAGACTTTCGACCAGTGGCTCGACCGTGTTTCAAATGGAAATAAAGAAGTACGACAACTGATTCAGGACAAGAAATTTATCTTCGCTGGTCGTATACTTTCCAATCGAGGTGTTAAAGGACGCAAATTGACGCTAAGCAACTGTTACGTAGTTACTCCCCCAGCTGATAATCTCGAATCAATCTTTGAGGCTGGGGCAAAGATGGCTCGCACTTTTAGCTATGGAGGAGGCTGTGGCCTCGACGTAAGCAACCTTCGACCCAAGGGTGCGGTCGTAAACAATGCAGCCAAGAGCACATCCGGCACCACCAGCTTCATGGACTTCTACAGCTACATCACAGGGCTTATAGGTCAGGAAGGCAGACGAGGCGCCACCATGCTCAGCATCTCATGCGAGCATCCTGATCTGGAGGAGTTCATCAATCTCAAATCAAATCTGGATGTCTGCACCAAGGCTAACATCTCAGTGCGCGTAACCGACGCCTTTATGAAGGCCGTTGAAACCAATTCGGACTTCACGCTTCATTTCACCATGGAAGATGGCAGCGAAATCACGAAAGTCATCAACGCTCGTGATATGTTCATGCTCTTGGCTCAGCGTAACTGGGAGATGGCAGAACCTGGCATCCTCTATTGGGACCGAATCTCGAACTACAACTTACTTCAGAACACAGATTTTCAATATGCTGGAGTGAACCCCTGTGCTGAAGAGCCCCTGATTGCGGGAGGTAGCTGTTTGCTTGGTAGTCTTAACCTCTCCCAATTTGTTGACGCTCCTTTTACTGAGGAGGCCGCTATAAATATTTCAGCGCTGACTGTAGCCGTTCATATTGCTGTTCGCGCTCTCAATGATGTTCTTATGGAGGGCTTGAATATGCACCCCCTTCAGGAACAGCGTGACTCTGTGCGTGATTGGCGACAGATTGGTCTGGGAACACTTGGTCTTGGCGACATGCTAATTATGCTTGGACTCAAATATGGCTCTCAGGAATCTCTGGAAGTAATCGAGCAAGTCTATCGGACAATCGCATCTGAGGCAGTTAAGACTTCACTTGCCCTTGCCAAAGAGAAGGGTGCATTCCCTAAATGCACAACCGCCATTAAGCAGGCTATCATCACTTCGGATTTTATCCGCAACCTGAATTTGCCGTTGGATATTATCGATGAAATTCAACGTAATGGTCTTTACAACTCACAGCTTCTTACGTGTGCTCCTACCGGCACTATCGGTACCATGCTTCAGGTTAGCACCGGCGTAGAGCCTAATTTTGCGTTCTCTTATAATCGCCGTACCGTTTCGCTTAATAATGAGGAAACTGTGTATAAGGTCGAGACGAAGATTGTTACTGATTATAAGAAAGCTACCGGAGCTACTGAGTTGCCTGACTACTTCGTGGCGTCTGCCGACATCAACTATAAGGATCGCATTGCTGTACAGGCCCAGCTCCAGCGTTTCATTGACGCTTCTATCAGCTCGACGGTAAATCTGCCAAACAAGACTACTGTCGAAGAAGTGGCAGACCTCTATATGCTCGCCTGGAAGAGCGGCTTGAAGGGCATTACAATCTGGCGAGACGGGTGCCAGCGTCAGGCTATCCTTTCCACAGACAAGAAATCCGACAAGAAGGAAGAAAAGCCTGTAGAAGATAATCCGTACCTGTTCAAGCCTACGCCCATCCGGAAAGTATCGGATGACTGTATCGGCCTGAAACGTACCCTTCAGACTGGTTGCGGTACGTTGCATCTGACAAGTTTCTGGGATCCCCAGACAGGCCAGTTGCTGGAAACATACTTTAGCAAAGGCTCTCAGGGCGGCTGTGCCAACTTTATGGTTGGATTGTCGCGTATGGTTTCTCTTGCTGCTCGTGGCAATATAAGCATATATGATATTGTCGATCAGCTCAAGAGTTCCGGCACTTGCCCCTCGTATGCCGTCCGAAAAGCGACGAAAGGTGACACGTCAATCGGTTCCAGCTGTCCGGTAGCAATCGGAAATGCGCTGCTTGATATGTATAAGCAGTTACAGGCTCAGCTTAGCGTTCATCACGCTCTGCACGGACACTGGGTGTACAATGACAACAAGGAGAAGACAAACGTCACTCCTGTCACTCAGTCCAATTCCCCCAAATGTCCCAAATGCGGTGAACCCATCCAGATGGTTGAAGGCTGTATGACCTGTCCGTCTTGTGGGTACTCTAAATGCAGCTAACTCTTATTACTTCTACCGTCCTCATAAAATGAAGACTGCAATGTTACATTTTCAAATATAATCTTTTAAGCATTGAAATATTATTATTTTATTGTTTTATAGGGTTTTATAGATTTGCATTTTCAATTGCTTAAAAATTTATTTGTCAAATGTTTTGTTAAGTTTAAAAATTATCCTATCTTTGCAACGCAATCCAAAAAAATGAGAACAATGACATGATAAGAAGTAAGGGTATAGTCGAGGTCCATGAGGGCTATGCCGACACCAGCGAGCTTAAAGAGGCTGTGGACATTTTGCCGGACGGAGAGTATGGTTATCTCCTATTCGACAAGAAAAAGAACCGCTCGCTACCTCAGTTGAAGTTTCTTTTTGGGTATATCCTAAAAACTCTTAGCGAAGAGCTCGAAGGAAATCCCGATACGGAAGCCCTATACAGCTATTTTGAAGAGCTATATGCTCCGATTCATAGTTGCAAAATTCCAGGAGAGGACAAGGCATTTGAATACTTTGACCTCAAAAATGAACCAGCAGCTGAGATGGATTATGTAATCAACGCCATTATCCATCATGCCAAGGAAGAGTGGGGCATTGATTTGCTCACTCGCGACCAGTTAAAAGCCGCAGAGGCTTCAGAACTGTACGCCGGTGCTTATGCCGATACTTGGAAGAATTACCTCAGAAAAGTCTAATCTGACATTTTCCATGATGGAACAAGAAAAAACAGGTTCGCTGTTTGCCGTATTTGCAGCTTCCCAGGAAACATTTGAAGACGCAAAGAAAAAGAGCAGCGAGGAGAGCAGCAAACGAGCCTCCTTCTTCCGTTTTGCCAAAGATGGCACCTACACGATTCGCATCCTCCCCCTGGCACCGGTTCAGGATAAGGATGGCAACTTCCTCCCACTGGAGCGCAAAGGATATGAATATCCGCTCCGTTCTCTCATGCTCAAGATCGAGAATCCCAATAAACTCGTCAAGGGCAAACCCGCAATCACTTATGTTACCGTCTGCAACGCCAAGTATGCCTTCAAGGACATCCAGGCTGACCTCATCGACACATACGTTTCTACCGCATGTGAGAAATATGCAGATGACGACAAGCTCTGTAAGAAGCTCCGCGAAGGCAGTTTCTCCGGCGGTCTGAAATGGGATTCGCGCCGATGCATGTACATCATCGACCTTGACAACACTGGCGACGGCATTCAGATTCTTCAGCTTTCGTTCTCTCAGTATAAAGACCTGGAAGAGCGCAAACTGAACCTCTGGGCCAAACTCCTCAAAAATGGCAAGGGTGTGCCTTGCCCCATCTCGTCTATCGATTCCGCTTTCCCTGTCGAAATCACTCGTAAGACCGAGAATGGCAAAGCCGGTTATAGCTTTAACATCGACACCGTATCTGGTAAGGACGAACTGGACGAGGCAACACTCCAGCGTCTTATTGACATGCCTCGTCTTCCGGAGCAGATTTACCGCTATACCCGTTATCACCTGGAAGCCACCATTGCTTACCTCAATCAGCTCGATGAGAAATTCGACATTGAGGTAATGAACACCGAGGCCATCCAGAACTGCATCGCTCAGATCAAGACCCTGCTCCCTGCCGATGACCAGTCCCACTTCACTCTGGGCGGTGGCAAGGACGGTGATGACAATCAGGAATCCGCGCTTAACATCAATTCCTTGTGGGACCGTTACGACGCCCTTTGCAAGGCCGACCTCGATGACCAGACCGCCGAAGGGCAGGAACTCCGTACCGACATCATGGCCTTCATCGACGCCAACAAGCTTGACGTTAAGGTCAGCCGTAAGAAGACCAACGAAGACATCCTTAACGAAATAGAGGACGAACTCGCCAATGTTTCAGACGACGATGATGAAGAGCCGGATGACGAACCCCAGGCTCCTGCTCGTGATGAAGACGATGAAGACGACAACGAGCCTGCTGTACCCGCCGATGACGAGGAAGATGATGCACCGGCAGAGGAACCTGACCCGGAGCCCTCGCCCCGTCGCCGTGACCGCAATGAAGATACCAACGAACCTGCTGTTCGCGGAAGTCGTCGTGGTGCACGTCCTCCCCGCCGCCGTAGTTAATCACAACGCACTCTAACGAAATGTTCACCCAGTTAATTCTGGGTGAGCATTTCTACCTAAAGCATTTTACATTATGGAAAAAAGTTTCCCCTGTGCGTTGTTGATAAATGACACTCACGCCAGTAAAGATAATATAGCAGAGTTTCGTAAAAATTGGGACGAGGCTCTACAATTATGCAAGGACAATAAAATTCAATATCTCGTTGTAGGAGGAGACTTGTGGCTGTCTCGAAGCTCGCAGACACTTGACACCCTTAAAGCGGTTAGCGAATCTATTTTAAGAGCCACTAAAGAATATGGCTTGTATGTCCTTATAGCAGAAGGAAATCATGACCTTGTAAATCAGGAATCCTTATATGGCTACAGCCATATATTCTCAGATTACGAATCCGTCGAAGTCATAGGCGATTATACTGTGATTGACTTGACAGATGACCTTCAGCTATGGGTAATGAGTTATTTCCCAGAAAATGGCTCATTTGTTCAGCATTTTAATGAGTTACTGCATGACTGTAAATGTAACATTTGCAAGAATAAAAAGCAAATTCTGTATATCCATGAAGGTATCAGAGGCGGTCTTGCAACCCCTAGCGATGATGAACTTCCAGCCAATTTGTTTTCAGCTTTTGATGCCACATTAGTTGGCCATTATCACAATCGGAAGCGGATACCAAACACCAATATCGAATACATCGGCGCTTCTCGACAGCATAACTTCGGCGAAGATGAAGAGAAGGGCTACACCATACTTTATTCAGATGGTTCGACCAAGTTTATCAAAAACGAAGTCAACATGCGCTATAAAGTGATTGAGGTAGACATTGCAGACATGGATGAAGATTTTTTGGCCATGTTATCTAAAATCAAATCGGACAGTCGCTATAAAGTCAAAGTCCGTGTCAAATGTGATTCCGCCCAGTCCGCATCCGTCAACAAGCAAAAGCTGGCTGAATATGGCGCTAACAAAATTGAGCTTGTCACTGAACAGACGGTAGTGATGCACACCGACCACAAGAGCATCACCCAGAAGTTTGATAAATCAGGCATTAAAGAAGAGTACACTAATTTCTGCTCTCAAAAATCAATCGACAATCAGCTCGGTCTACATTATCTTGAACAACTGAACTAAGTATGTGGCACCTAACATCTATATCCGCAAAGAACCTCTGCTCATTCCTGGAGCTCAACTATGTCCCTAAGTGCGGTGCAGCTACCCTTATATTTGGTAACAACCTCGACAGCGACTCCCAGAACTCTAACGGCTCCGGGAAATCAGCGTTGATTGAGGCTATAGCCATAGGATTGACCGGAGAGCCTTTGCGTAAAGTCAACATTGACGAAATCATCAACGATAGCCAAAACGAGGCAGTCGTAACCATCGTATTAAGCAACGATGTCTTTGACGAACAAATGACAATCAAGCGTTGCCTTTCTCGTAAGCAGCCTCAGCTTATACAAATTATTAAGCAGACCGGTCCTTACGATACCGACACTGAAGAGATTAGTCAAGCAACCGTAGCCGACTACAACAAGTACATCCTCGATCAGCTGGGCCTGACCAAGGAAGACATCTTCGCAAACTTCATTCTCACAGCTCGTAAGTACAAGTCCTTTCTCTCCAGTTCTGATAAAGAGAAGAAAGAAATCATCAACCGTTTCAGTAACGGTGTGCTGGTAGATGAGTCCATTGAAAAACTCAGTGAAGACATGGAGCCGGTCAAAAAAGAAATGGACGTAGCCGAAAAAGAAGTTGCTACATGCACCGGTCGAGTTGAAGCCTTAGCAAACGAAATCGAAAAGGCTATCAATGAATCAGCCCAGCGCAAAGCAACCAATGAATCACGCATCCAGAACTGGGAGAAGCTTATTGCTGACAAGCGTGGCGATATTCGTACCACCAACGAACATATTGCACAAATAGAAGACAGCCTTGATAGCCTCGATGACCTTGACGCTGAGATGCAGAAGCTCGAAAAAAGCGACTCTGATGCAGATGATTCCCTCCAGCAAATCATGGAGCGTTTTAAGGCCAACAATCTCGCTCTAACGACTGATTTTGTCCGGGAGATAGAAATCCTCAACTCTCGTCTTGAAAGCGCTCAGGAGGCCGCAAAAGAGGTTTCAGCCAACGTTGAGGAGGTACGTAAGTCCCTTCAGAAATCAGAAGATGAATATAGCTCTACTTCAAAGCACCTTCAATCACTTCAGACAATTAACGAGAAGAACCGTGAGGAGTGCACAGAACGACTTAAAAAGCTCACAACAACAGTTAAGCGTCTCCAGAATAAGAGCGACCAGCTTGCTTCGGAACAGCGGTCTAAGAAGCGCCAAAAAGCGGAGCTGGACAATCAGCTTGCCGGTGTCATCCAGTGTCCCAAGTGCAAACATGAATTTACCCTTGGCGCTGACCTCAATATTACCTCAGCTCGTAAGAACCTCACAGCAGTTATGGCCGAGCTCAATCAGATTGCCAAGGACATCGATGCAAATGACAAAGAGTATAATAAGACTGTAGCCGAGGGCAAAAACCAGCGCGAGATTGAGACTGCTCTCGAAACAGAGCGCCGTCAGATTGCGAATGGGATTATAGAGGCTGAGGATGCCATACGTGGCGCCCGTCAACAGTGTGCGCAATATGAAAAGCAAATCGAAGATACCAACACTCTCCTAGCTGAGTTGCAGAGTAAGTTATCAAAATTTCGCAAACGCATATTTGACGAGGCGTTTGAAATCATTGACGAAACCTATAAACGTCGTGAGAACCAGATTAAATCACTGGAAGAGGATGTAAAGACCCTCGAAGGTTCTATTGAATCTTACGAAAAGGCTATCAAGGATGCCCGTAAAGCGTCAGAAGAAGATTTGATGGTTTCGCTGCGGGAAAGCAAAGCTCAGTATCAGGAAGAGTTTGAAGCCGCTCTCGCTAAGAAAAATGAAGTCGAGGGTCGTCTCAAAGAACTGGAAACTCAGGAAGCTACCTTCATTGAGTTCAAAACATATCTTGCAAATACAAAAATCAATGCCATCGCCCAGATTACAAATGAGTTTCTGGAAACGATAGGTAGCGATATACGAGTCGCACTATCCGGCTACACTATCCTGAAGTCCGGTAAAGTACGTGACAAAATCTCTGTCTCTTTGTTGAGAGACGGTGTTGATTGCGGATCATTTGAAAAGTTCTCAGCTGGAGAACGAGTACGAGTTGAGCTCGCCAGCATCCTAAGTATGAATCAATTGACGAATCTGAACTGTGAAGAAGGCCGAGGTCTTGACCTTCTTATTGCCGATGAGGTTCTTGATAGCGCCGATGAGCAGGGTCTCGCCAGCGTATTCAAGGCCCTCAATAAGACACAGCTCACTTCATTAGTGGTAAGTCATGGTAACATTCAGGAGTCTTACCCAAACAGAATCACTGTTGTAAAACAAAATGGAGTGTCGTCAATATATGAAAAATCAGACAACCAGTGAAAGACTTACGCGCAATCAGGTTGCAGCTCTTGACATAGCTACGCATACCGGCTTTTTTTGCTTGAATGAGCGTGGAACATGGAATTTTGAAGAGTCCATGCGCCGCAATAACAACAAGCAACACAAAGCCTTCCGTGATACCCTGATTGACTTTATCCAGCGGAACGGTATCCGGCAGATTGTTGCTGAGGATGTCAGTGTTAATAATCACTTTACTGATACGCGAAAGCTGTCAGAGTTCCGAGGAATCTTATTTGAGGTCTGCGATACCCTCGACCTCCCGGAGCCACATTTCATCAATCCTAAAGTCATTAAGAAGTTCGCTACCGGTAACGGCAATGCGGACAAGCAAGAGATGATAAGATTTTGTAAGCTCCGATGGCAAATTGAGCCCGGCGATGATAATGAAGCCGATGCAATTCACATATTCTTCTGCTACATCAAACGGTTCAATTTGTAAGCCATGTCGTTAACCAATCAAAATCGCATTTCCCAGAAAGACGCTAAGAAGCATAAAAAAGCTCTTAATAAGCACCTGAGCGAGTTTTTTAAGCTCCTTGATTCCAAACCCCAACCTTCCAATGACAAGGTTCGAGCTGAGTTCATAAGGCATGAGGCTGAGTGGCGTATGTATTGCACTCAGCATCGCCTGAATGCACATGTAGCAGAGTTGTTTAATGCTAACGTGTCGCTCGAATGGGAAAGGAAGTACACTCGACAGCCCCAGACACCGATGTTGAACGCGACCCCGAAGTAATTGCTCGCAGGACAGCACTCTTCAACAAATACGTTCTTCCCTTTAACAACATGATTTATAAGCTGTGTAAAGATTACAGCTGGCACCCCGACCATGTTGAGGAGAACTATTCTGAGGTGATGGTCAATTTTTATCGCCGAATTGAGACTTATGACCCTTCGCGATCCATTAGAACATGGCTCCATATCTGTGTTAAACGTCAGGTATGGGCCCGTGAAAAGCAACGTCAAATCCACAACAACAAAGATTATGACAATAACATAGAGGATTACGAAGATGAGATATTCGCAGATGACCATGTAAGCAGCAATTCGCTTGGCGTGGATAATTGGCGAGAGTTTTATAGCCCTGATATTGTGGCGGTTTTAGAAGAGCTCAAGCCCCGCCACAGAGACGCCTTAATCCTTCAGGAAGCTGGTTATTCGCTGAGAGAAATTGCCGAAATTGAATTTGCCAAAGGTTCACTGAAATCCCCGAATATAGAGACAATTAAAAGCCGCTTACGATTGGCTCGTCAATATTTAAAAACCAATTTAACAAGAGATGGTCAGCGAATACCTTACCCGACAGACGCTCAAGATGTTTCATGAGATTGCTTCCAAGCTCATACATCCGGATTATCGACTTCCCCAAGGCGGGGAGCCGACGAGGATTATACGCACAGCTCTCCAGCGAATTGAAAAGAAATATGGTGCGCTGACCGCCCAGAGAGTTGTCGATTATGTCGTTTGTGCAGCACACGCTTTTAAGGACAGAGGAGCTAACTGGAAGCTCAACCAGGTCTTCGGTCCTAAATCTATCGAACGTTTCAACACCGATAAGAGGCGTGTCTATTATGAAAACAAATGGCTTGCATCTCAAGGTTTAAATAGAGCTGCCCTGCTGAGTATGATTATCGACCGCAGTGAGCATCCTAAGGCCAAATACATTTTTGTACCAAGCGAGGAAGGCACCAAACTTCGGCTGCTGAATCGTCAGGTCGGATTTGTGATTTGCCAGACATCTACACTTGGCTGGTCGCCATTATCGGAAGCCTGCGCTGAATGCGAATATATAGAACAATGCAAGTTAGAAACTCAAAAAAAATACCCGGAAATTTTCCGGTTGCGAATGGAATATGTCAGCCAGCAATAAAACGAATGTACTTTCAGAAGCCTTCCTTGAAGACTTATTTATGACTTGCATGGAGGATAGCTATATCCTTTCGATGGTATGTCAGCATCTGGAGGAAGAACATCTTCCGGACCGCCACTCTGCTGCTGTTTTGAAGGCGTTTAAAGAATATTACAGCACTTATCGGCGCACCCCGAATTATTCTATCATCCAGCAAAAACTGGCCGGTAAGAATGGGGCATTGCGATTTTGGCAAGGAGCTTATGATAACGGAGAAGCTTTTGCTACCGACGAATGTCTTGGGCTCTTGGAAGAGTATTTAAAGCGCGTAGAGTTTCAAAAAGTATATAAAAAGGCCGGAGACGTGTACAACAAAGAAGGACTGGAAAGCGCTCAGCAACTCCTGTCAAAGCACGTGGACTGGATGCGTACCTTCTCGCTTACCGAATCAACATATACCGATGTCGTGGAAACCTTTGCTGCTCGCCATATCCAGAACAGAGCAAAGAACAATGCCCGTGGAGCCATTCGAGCAATCACTCGCTTCTACATTGATGAGCTGGATAATCTTAACCAAGACCGTGACTTACGAGGACAGCTTACTTGCATCCTCGCTCCGACCGGCGTAGGCAAAAGCCATGCTTCACGTTGGATAGGCTCTCAGGCTTGCATCGATGGCTTCAATGTCCTTCACTTTCAGTTAGAGGGTAGCCGTGAGGAGGTTGAGAACGCATACTCAGCTGCCTTGGTAGCTTGTAACGCATATAGTTACGAGAAAGGCTTTATCAAGGACAATGATATGGATATGTTTGTCAAAGAGCTTGAAGACGTTGCAGGCAAACTGTTTGTCCGTAGTTATCCGAAATTCAATCAGCACGTTTCGACAATCAATATTAAAGAGGCCATCGCTGAGTTTCGTAAGAATTACAGTGTTAAGCCCGATATTATCATCATTGACTCAATGGACCTTCTTACGGATTCATCCGGCAGAAAGTATGGAGATAGCGGAGAGCGCCTGAAGCGTATCGCCGTAGCCAATGACCTCAAAGATATTGCCAGCGAGGAAGAAGTGTGGGTGGTCGTCACATACCAGGCCCGCATCGAAAATCCAGACTGGGTGAACGATGAGAAGAACGTGCTGACCGAGTATTCATCATCCGAAGCCAAAGGCATCGCCCAGCCGTTAACACACCTTATTACCCTCAATCAATCTGCCAACGAGAGAAGAGAAAAAACGATGCGCATACACGTCGCCAAGAGCCGGTTCTTCCCAAAAGGAGACACCATCAAGATAGCTACGGATTATGACCATGAAAGGTTTTTTGACAGAACCAGAACGGCAAACTTATAATACTGACTGATTTATGTATATAAGCAGAGAAGACAAGGAATACTTAATACGAGAACTCCAGGCCGAACTTCACGCAAGGCTTGATGGCGGTCGCAAGAATCTCATTGTACCCGAATGTACATGGTGCGGCAAACAAGGCGGTAAGCAAGGACTGTATGTGGGACCAGAAAAGAACGGCAAGATTTTTGGTATGGTTCATTGTTTTTCATGTGGCCGGACTTGCAAGGACATTAATAAGTTTGTCGATGAAATTGGTCGCCCTGACCTCCAGATAAAAGATACTGTCCAATTTACTCCCGTAGAAGTTCCTGAATTTTTCGGGCTGGAAGAAGAGGAAATTGACGATGAGCTTAACATCGTGGAAATGCCGGAATCGTGGAAGCGATGCTATAAGAACTCATATCTCAAGTCTCGCGGTTTTACAGCCGATGATTATGCCTACTTCCCAGTCGGCACTACTCGCGGACTGAATTTCAAGTTCGATAATTACGTAATTTTCCCTATATACGATGACGGTGACATTGTAGGATATGTTTCCCGTCATGTGTGGAGCAAGAGTGACATCGATGAATACAATGACAAGGCCAAGCGCAATGGCAAATATCAGATTCGGCGCTATAATAACAGCACAGAAAATGATTTTGTAAAGCTCCTGTATAATTATGATGCCATCATTGAGGACGAGACCGATACCGTGATTCTGTGTGAAGGTATTTTTGATGTAATAGCCCTTACCAGAAAACTCGACCTCTAT
This sequence comes from uncultured Porphyromonadaceae bacterium, assembly GCA_945916235.1. Lineage (GTDB taxonomy): Bacteria > Bacteroidota > Bacteroidia > Bacteroidales > Muribaculaceae > UBA7173. The sequence goes on from CAMEGQ010000015.1 coordinate 21,120, forward strand.
GACAACCATCGCATAGTACCGATTTGCACATTCGGAAAGAAGATTAGCGACACCCAGATTTACAAGCTTCAAAGTAAGGGCGTTAAGGATATTATAATTGGTTACGATACAGATGCAGCCGATGCGATTAATGTAGCCGCAGACAAATTGAACGAGTATTTTGACAATGTAATGATTGCCAAACTCGTAGGCGAAGGCAAAGATTGGGACGAAAGTGACTACTGGACCATTTATGACACCTTCTCAGAATCCCTCTATACCCCTATTGAATATAAACTGAGCAACGTAGATGGCAAAATCTAATCGAATCACAGAGCTGTACGATTGGCTGGACAATAATAAAATCCAGTATTCAATTGTCGATTCAGATGTCATAGAGATACCTGAGTTTGGCAAAGCATACTTCCAGGACACTGAGCGGTCCTCGTACAATTCCATATTCCGTAAAGACATGGACGGCAACCTGATATTTAACAGCCTGGTACGTCCTGAAGAACTACTGATTGATGGAATCGAATACATCGTTTTCAAATTCGGCGATAATTTTTATTATCACAATGTCAACAAGGAGTTTACCCTCAATATTCTCAAGTATGTTGGTAAACGGGCTGAACTGAAACATAATGTCTCTTTTGTCAATTTAGGCGTACACACCCCGTTTGAGTTGCTGAACGGTAGCTTCATGCCGGAGGAGTGGATTCGCAAAGCCAAATATCTCGGTCATACAGGGCTGGGAGTATGTGACTATAATACAATGGCCGCTTGCTTTATCTTCCAGAAAGAGTGCGATGCCGCTGGTATCAAGCCAGTCTTCGGTTATTCCCTTACCGTGGAGGCTGAGGATTTCAAGTTCGGTGCCAAGGTGTATGTGCAAACGCAGCGCGGATTTCGCAATCTCCTTCGTATCCAGAAAGCCATCATGGTTGATAATGTGGAGAACAAAACGATTGATATTTCCGAGCTTCTGAACCGGGCCGAGGGCAATGCCTTAGTGCTTGACAAGTACGCTCCAGTATCTTTCGCAGACCATCTGGATGTGGTCGATACATTGACGCGAGCTTTTGACCGGATTTACTATCAGGTGGATCTCTCCGAATACAAGGCTGAGCGCATTGACATCAAAGTGCTGGAAGCCACTAAAGCCTACTTTCATAATTGGTATCGGAACGAGTATATGCCGCGTCCCATATTGCTCAGCGATTGCTACTACCTTGACCAGTCAGATGCCAAGAATAAGATCATCCTTAATAAGGTCGCAGAGGGCGCCGCACATGAGCAGAGCAATGACCAGTATTTCAAAGATGCAGATGAGCATTACGCGCTTTTCGAGGCTCTGTTCGACAGTAACGCTTGGGATGTTGATTTTCTGTTTAAGGAGTGCGCGGCCAATACCTTCGAGATTGCCAATCACGCAGAGGGCCGTATGGACACCACCAGGAACTATATGCCCAAGTACGACATGACCCCCGAAGAGAAGGTAAAGTATGGCACCACTCACAATATGTTTAACCAGATTCTTGAAGAGGGTCTTCAGCGCCTGATTCCTGAGAGCCGCAGAGAAGAGTATCGCAAGCAGATGGAGTATGAAAAATACATCATCGAATCCACTGACAATGTGGATTACCTTCTTGTGCAGTATGATACCTGTAACTGGGCCCGCAGAAATAACATCTTTGTAGGATGTGGCCGTGGTTCAGCCGCCGGTTCTCTTCTCCTGTACCTCCTTGGAATCACCCTTATAGACCCTATCAAATATGGACTCATCTTTGAACGCTTCCTCCTCCCGGAACGAGCCGGACTCGCCCCAGCTGACACCACAGTTATCGGCGAGGATATTGAAACTTGTAACTTCGTCGAGCTTCATGTTGAAGGCGGCAGAAAAATTCTTCTGGACGCCGACGCGGAGCTCTTGGTTAGACGCGATGGGTGTGAAGCCCCAATCAGAGTCTATGCCGACGAACTGCAAGTAGATGATGACATCATCTTCGATAACAAAGACATTCTTTTTACAATCAACGAGTTATAATTATGGTCCTTACAGAAGAAATGAGTCGTGCCTTCCAGATTATTGAAGAAACGACCGAATGCCTTTTCATCACTGGTAAGGCAGGTACCGGAAAGACAACTTTCCTGAAGTACGTAGTTGAAAACACCCACAAAAATCTTATTGTAGCCGCACCAACGGGAATTGCGGCTATAAATGCCGGTGGTGTAACGTTACATAGTCTATTTGGCATTCCCTTCGAGCTGCAAGGTCCAAATGCGCCTATTGAAGGCAGACTTTATCAGGACAAATTCAAGCTCTTCCAAATGCTTGATACCCTTGTCATTGATGAAGCAAGTATGGTGCGTCCTGATGTTTTGGATTATGTAGACCGCAAACTTCGACTGTATCGACTGAACGAACTTCCTTTTGGCGGCGTCCAAGTCATTTTGTTCGGAGATTTATTCCAGTTGCCTCCGGTTATTAAAAAAGATGAGCAAGAAATCCTTCAACAATGGTATCGAGGGGGCTACTTCTTTCATTCCAAGGCTCTGAGAGACGCTGGGTTCCAAATTATTGAGCTTACGCATGTATTCCGGCAGAGTGATGAGCGATTTATCAATATGCTTAATCGCATTAGAGAATACCAGTTGCTCCCGATGGATATGGAAGATCTGAGCGAACTACGAGATAATAGAGAGAGTAAAAATTTCTCTACCCAAGCCATCCATATCTGTTCGTTACGCCGCGATGCTGACAAAATCAATAGCCAGATGATTGGCACTCCGACTCATACTTTTTCCGCATCCTTTAAAAAGAAGTTCAATCCCAAAAGCGCACCGTGTGATTTGGAGTTACAATTACGCGAAGGCGCACGTGTTATGACCCTTGTCAACGATATGACACAAGGATTTTACAATGGGTCGATGGGTACTGTCGTTTCCATAGCCCCAAAGAAAATCGGCGTAATGTTAGACGATGGACATGAAGTATCCATAGAGCCATATACTTGGGTAGACCGCGAATATAAAGTAAATGGCAACGAAATAAAGACCATCGAAAAAGGTAGCTGCACCCAGTTCCCATTAACCTTGGGATGGGCTATTACGATTCACAAAAGTCAAGGTCTAACTTTTGACAGCGTGGTGATACATTGTCCTTATGCTTTCGCCCCTGGTATGCTATATGTTGCTCTGAGTCGATGCACGTCGATGGAAGGCATTATAACTGATTTCTTTATCAGCCCCAAAGCCATCAAGGTTGATAAAGAATTGTTGGCCTTCAACAAGGTTTGCCAGACCAACGACAACAAATTTAACTTGGACGTTTATCGCGCCCTTTGCAGATATATGGGTTATGAAAATAACTAAAGTCAAACTTCATCACACCGATAAGCCCGTCATGGCTATCGACTGCTTTGTGGATTCCGGCTATGTCAAGAAAGAGCATGGCTCACTTCCTGATGTGGACAACGACTTCCAGTCCGACAAACGTCAGGAGGTTAAGGAATACATCGAGCGTCGCTATAACCATGACGGCAAACAGCGTGTGTTTTCAGCCGGTACCTTCACAACCCTGAAGGCTAAAGCGGTAATCAAGGATGTCGCTCGTACAATGCGTATCAGCCCATCTTTGGTAAACTATCTTACGGCCATTTTTGAAGATGACGGTGCAAACTATACCGACATCTTCAAGCTGGCTGCTACCAACCGAAAGGTTGCCAAATTCATTCACGATTACCCTCAGCTTTTCGAGGATATTCGTACCCTCATGTTCCAGCCTCGTTCCAGCTCTGTTCACGCATCCGCGCTTCTCGTAACGCCGGATGACATGGACGGTGAGGATGTAGAGTGCTTTGATTTCGTGCCCATCAAGAAAGTGGACGACATTCTGGTGAGCGAGAATAGCGGTTATGACTTGGATGAACTGGGCCTTCTGAAGAACGACTGTCTGGCCACAAAAGAGCTCTCCAAGCTTCACCAGACATTCGACCTGATTAACGAACACTACGGTGCCAATCTTACTATGGAAGGTGTTGTGGAAAGCGACCTCTCCGATGAGCGCACCTATGAGCTGCTTCGCCAAGGCTATACACAGAACGTTTTCCAGCTCTCTTCCAGAGGTATGACCAAATTCCTTGTAGAGATGCAGCCTTCCTGTATTCATGATATAATTGCCGCCAATGCACTGTATCGCCCGGCTACGCTGGAGAATGGCTCAACAGAAGCTTATGTGGACCGCAAGCAAGGACTGGTAGCCCCTACATACCTCTGGGGAACATACAACGCTCTCAACGACACCTTCGGCCTTATCACATATCAGGAACAAGTTGCCCAGATTGCCCGCGAGGTTGGAGGCTTCTCGTTAGGCGAAGGTGTGAAGCTCGTAAAGTTCATCTCCAAGAAGAAAACTGAGAAGATTCAAGCCATGCGCGATAAGTTCCTCAAAGGAGCTGAAAAGAATGGTTGCCCTATAGACGATGCAATTTCAATCTGGCAGCAGATCGAAGCTTGCGGTTCATATCTGTTCAACAAATCTCACGCAACCGCCTACGCTGTAACTTCATACATCGGAGCCTACCTCAAAGCTCAATATCCGACCGCTTTCTATACCGTGGCGCTGGAGTGGGCCGACGATAAGGAGCTTGTACCCATCATGTCTGAAATGGAGGCTTGCAGTAAAGCTAAGGTTGTGGCCCCGGACATCAACAAGAGCGAATCCAACTTCTATACAGACTATGCTACAGACCAAATCTTCTGGTCGTTATCCAGAATCAAAATGGTAGGCGCTAAGGCCGTCGATTGGATTGTCAGTGAGCGCAACAAACATGGCGAGTTTACCGGTATTGACAACTTCATTGAGCGAATCTTCAAGTATAAGCTCAAACAATATCAATACTGGGATGACCCCGACAACGAAGATGAGGTTCAACGCTGTCCGGTTAATGCTCGCCACGTCCTCAATCTGATTTTGGCCGGTTGCTTTGACCATATAGAAAATGCTCTCTCAGTGGCCGAAAGATACGCTATCGTCAAGAAAGCCGCCAAGACTCTTGGTTTTGAAATTAAGTCCAAAGACTTCCCAGAGGATTTGATTGGTAAGCATTATTTCTGGTCACAGCAGCAAATAAGAGTGTCCGGTCTGGGGGCTATCGACTATAAGCGTATCTATGACAACAGCACAATCAAGGACCAAATTAAAGGACGTGCCGCCTACACAACCCTCAAAGACACCCTCAGTGATGACAAAGACGGTCGAAAAGCCGCTATTGCCGCCACAATTGTCGAGATGGAAGAAAAGAAGTTTACCAGCAAAAAGACCGGTGAGCAAGAAATATTCTGCAAGGTGACGCTTCAGCAAAATAATGACATGGCCGAGCTGGTCATCTGGCCTGAAGAATATCGTAACGCAAGAGCCTTACTGGTTGGTGCTAAAAATAAATTGATAATCTGTATGGCTCAGATTAGGTACAGCGAATATGTAGGTCATAACAATCTGCAACTAACACGTAACAATCTTATAGAAATATTATGATTAAAACTTTTAAGAATCCCATAATCGTATGTGTAGTGGGGCCTTCAGGTTGTGGCAAAACAACTATGGCCCGCTTTATTGAAAAGGCGCTGGGCATACCTATGCTTGTATCTTACACAACACGTCCTAAGAGAGAGGGTGAGATTGAAGGCATAGACCACCATTTCGTTACCGAAGCAGAGATGCCGCCTAAAGACCAGATGCTCGCCTATACCAATTTCGGTGGTTATCATTATTGGATGCCCTTCTCGGAAATACCATACGAAGCTCCAGGTATATGCACCTATGTCATCGACGAAAAAGGGCTACAAATGCTCACGGAATATTACTCCGACCAGTTTGGCATACTGGGTATCCTTATCAAACGCGATAAAGCACTGCTCGAAAAGCAAGTTGGCACCGACCGCATACAACGCGACCTCGACCGCATCACAATCCCGGAAGAAGAATACAATGCGATTATTGAAAACAACGGGCGCATAGAAGACTTCCTGGCAGAATCATTACACATATACAGTAATATATTTTTTTGAATCATGGCAGCTCCTTCCCAAGAAACACCCATATTGGTTGCGTTCACTCTTGACTTTGAAACCGGTGGCCTTAAATGTCAATCATGCGCTTGCACCCAGATTGCAATACACGCAACCCGTCTCGATACATTCGAGAAAATTGGCTCCTACGTGAGCTACATCGCTCCTTATAATCTCAAAGAGGTTGCCGGAGCTACGAAAAAGCGCAAAGTCCTCAAATCTAAATATGACGATGACGATGCAACTCCGATGACCTACGAAGCCAAGGCGCTGGAATACTCAGCTATCACAATGGATATGCTGGAAAGCCTCGGTAAGCCTATCGAAACCGTCGCGAAAGAGGTTCTTCAGTTCATTATTGACAATACGCCCAAATGTGCCAAGAACATGAAGCCGTTCCTAATTGGTCAGAACATTGGCTTTGATGAAGGGTTCTTTTGCCAGATGATGGAATATGCCGGAATAATGAACGAGGTTAAGAAAGTGCTTCGTGGTCATGAAGATTTGTATGGCAATTGGCATCCTCTCTGTCTTGACACCATAATTCTCGGTCAGCTGGCCCTTTGCCATCAACCAAACGTCAATTCATACAAGCTTGAAATCATGTGTGAACACCTGGGTATAGAGCTTGACGACGCGCACGACGCCGATGCAGACGTCTCAGCTACTACCAATGTAGCCGCCGTTCTCACCCAGCGAATGAGAAGCATAGGCGGTGAATATGACGGCGATGACCTCGCCATATCAAAAGCAGAAAAATCTCGTAAACATTTTAAAATATAACACAATGGCAGAACAGACTCAAGAAGGTTCGTATAGCGCTATACCTGAACCGACCGTCCAATTCCGTGTCAATTCAGATCGTATTGTGCGTGAAATAATTAATCCGGACATCAATCAGACGCTGGTTCACATTTCCGGATATGACCTCCAGATTAACTTCAATATGCAGTACCTGAAATCAATTGAAGACGTAGAAGCTGCATGTAATGGCATTGCCCAATTGTTCCGGGATATTATCATGGAGAAGCTGCTGGAACACAATAAACAATCAGAGTAAAAAATAACTATTCGTTAATGAAGATTGTGTAGGGCATTTCACGTCTTCATTAACGAATAGTTACTTCAATGGAAAACAATAATAAACCTCTGACTGAACAGGAAAAACTGTTTTGTGACCTCTACGCAAATGGCGAGGCGCCCTTTGGTGGCAATGCGGCACGATGCTACCAGGAAGTATTTAACGACAAGACTCGCATGGCCAAAAGTCGAGCTATGCGCTTATTAGCCGCTCCCAACGTTCGTGAATATCTTCAGTCGCTGGATGAGCTGCCTTATGAGGAGGCTAAATACATGAAAGCCTTCCTCCGTGAAAACCTCACCAGCATCATTACCGAATGCGCCAGTGCGGAATATAGAGACCGTAAAGGAACATTACTATCCCCGGCTGCATTACGTAGTGTGGCTGTTAATGCCGCTAAAGCATTAATGGAATTGTACCCCGTAAAAGAAGCTCAGGTCAACAAAATTAACATTGATGGCGGTAATGGCGAAGGCGGAATCACTTTCAATGTCATTGTGCCCCAGCAAAGCGAACCCGATAAAAAGGAGGTGTAAGATGCTGGAAACAATATTGTCGATTATCGGTAGCTTAGGCGGTTTGACCGGATTAGTTTCACTCGTCTATATTAAGCAAGAGCGTAAGTCCAAAGAGCTGGACAATGAAACTAAGGATTTGGATAATGAAGCCAAACAGTCGGACGAGTGGCGAAAGCTCTATGAAGAAGAACGCGCATGCTTCTTGGCAGCTCGCCAGGAATATGACACTACAATCAAAGAAAAGGACGAGAAAATCGACTCTTTGTTCGCTGAGGTCTCCAATCAGCGTAACCAAAAAGTCGAACTGCATAATAAGATAGCAGAAATGACTGTTGAACTGACAAAGCTCAAAATGCTGAAATGTGAAGTCGTCAACTGCATTAACCGCAAACCTCCTACAGGATATTGATATGAAACCAGGAGACACCATATATATTATACCGTCATTGTCTTTGAAATATTTAAGACTGGAAGAGTTGGTAGGGCGTACTGCGACTATTGTAGAAGTCCGAGGCTCTTTCGATAACATCAAGGGATGTTGGGTAGAGCTTCCCCAGGAGTATCTGGGAGAGATTGAATGGTACATCCCTTATAATTCTATTGGAACATGAAACTCAACTCATTTTTTAGCGGGTGCCTGGCTACCTTGATTACGGTTACAGGCACCGCTTTAATTTATCACGGGTGCAACAAAACCACTGGCCCTGTTATCACTGAAGAAACAATCGACATACATCATGACACAATTCCGGTTTTCATAAGCAAGCCTATACCAAAAGATAGCACAGTTTTACGGTATATATCCGTGCCTGTACAAGATACGGTATGGACGGCTATTCCCGACTCATTGAAAACCGATAGTGCGCATATCATTCTTCCGATTACTCAGAAGATGTATCAGGATTCCACATACCAAGCCTGGGTAAGCGGTTATATGCCATCCTTGGACAGCATTAGAGTTTTTCAGCCGGTGACTACAATTACGCGAACAATCACCAACACCCAGATTAAATATAAGGCTAAAAGATGGGGGCTGGGAGTGCAGGTAGGTATTGGCGTTACCCCAGATAAAGTGGAGCCATATATCGGTATTGGAGTGTCCTATAACATTTTTTCATGGTAAATCTAACACCATATCGATAGTCACCTTCTATTCTTTAATGAACTAATTTCAAGGAAATGAAAATACTTATTGATGCGGGACATGGATTCGATACTCCAGGCAAGCAATCTCCGGATGGCCTGCTGAAAGAATATGCTTGGGCCCGTGACATAGCTAAACGCCTTGAAGCAAAGCTGAAACAGCTGGGATTTGACGCTCAGCGCATTACTCCTGAAGAAAATGACGTCAAGATAGCTACACGAGTAAGTCGTATAAATGCAATATGTAATTCGGTAGGAGCCAATAACGTGCTGCTCATATCAATTCATAACAATGCTGCCGGTCATGGTACATGGGGCACCGGAAAGGGCTTCAGCGTATTTGTTTCCAAGAATGCTTCGGCCAATTCCAAGAAATGCGCTGCCATGTTCACCGATGAAGCTATAGCTCATAAAGTAATGGGCAACCGCTCAATCCCGGTTGGTAAATACTGGACTTGGAGTTGGACTAAATCTGACATCGGTATCCTCAAAAACTCTGCCTGCCCAGCCGTCCTTACAGAGAACATGTTTATGGATAATAAGGAAGATTGCAGTTTCCTCCTTTCAGAAGCAGGTAAACAGACGATTGTTGACCTCCATGTTGCTGCCATTCAAAAATATGTAAAATCACTTTAACACAACCTATATGGAACTGAACATTATTGACCGTATCTACATTCCCTCGATTCTCCCTGCTGAGAATACCTTCATGGATTTTAACATGAAGCGCGGAATCATCAAAAAGGTAGCGTTGACTGAGACCGACGCCGAGAAGTATCACATCCAGGAAGACACTGAAAATAAGCGTACCACCTGGGACCCCAAGATTGACCGCGAAAACCCTCTCGTTGTGGATTTCACCCGCGAGGAGCTGATATATCTCAAAAAAGCGTGTGAAAAGCTCGCCGACACACCAGCACCCGACAACCTATGGAGTACCGTAGAGAAAATCTACGCTGCCGCTCAGCCCTCTGTTTGACTTTTCTTGCTCCCGTTTATATTCATAAATCCTGAGGCGTATCCAAGAGATTTGGGTACGCCTCATCTGCAAAATCTGCATCTATTTTTAACCTCTTGAAGATTGAGTCCAGCTATTCTTAGTAAAAAAAGACATGAAGAAAGAGTTTGACAAGACAACAAGAGGTAAGGCTATAGGCTTCCTCGTATGGTTCAGAAATCAATATGGTGCCTGGACTCAGGACACATATTATAAAATGGCCGAGAAATACGGTCAGTGCAATTATGGCACCTGTCGGAATATGATTTTGGAGTTGATTGAAGCCGGTTATATCAAGGCTTGGAATGAAGGCACACGCCAGCGCCGATTCTATTTGAATGCTAAGAAATATAATGAATTGGTGAACCCTTATATCTTCCAGAAGGAGGAAGATAACGAGAAAGCATAAATTTGATGGCATGAAAGAATATAATGGTGTTAACATTTTAAATTTCACGCCATCAGAGATAGGCAAACTGTGCAAAAGCATAGATGGTTATGCAGGTATCATTTATTGCTATACAAATCTCATCAATGGCAAGCGGTATATAGGTCAAACCATACACCCCGTAGACAGACATTGCTCGCATATTCGCAACGAGTATAGAGTTCAAGACAAGACTCCTTTTCACATGGCGATTATGAAATATGGCTGTGAGAATTTTAAATATAATGTTTTGGAGTTATGTATTGCCCAAACACGCGATGAATTGCAACGTGAATTAAATAACTTAGAGATTACTCTGATTGCCGAGAACAATACACGAGATAAGGAGAACGGATATAATATTTCTGCTGGTGGGCAATTGAATGACACTTTTAAAGGAGCGCCTTCCCCCAAACCAGTTGACATGTTCGATATGGATGGCAATTTTATCAGAAGTTTCTCATCCGTATCAGAAGCCCAAAATCTATTTCAATTATCAGGAAACGGTATTCAAAAAGTTTGCAATCACGAGCAAACATCATCATCTGGACATTTATGGGCATGGAAAGGAGAATTGCCTGTTGTCCCTAATAAAGATGTGATCTGTCAATATGACTTAAAAGGTAATTATGTCGCATCTTATCAAAATGCTTCGCAAGCAGCATTAGCGGTAGGAGCAAAAACTGTTAGCGGGCTTCATGCAGCTTTAAAAGACAAGTATCGGATAGGATATGGTTTTTACTGGAGAAAATACAAAACAGACAAGCTGCCGCTTTCAGATTTTCCGAATGCAATATACTCATATAATTTGTATGGAGAATTTTTAAAGGGGTATATAACGTTAGCTGATGCTGTTAAAGACGTGCAAGCATCCGGAACATCTGCTATATGTGCGTCTCTATACCATAATAAAAGCTACAAAGGAAGGGTGTGGCGGAATTACTTTAAGTCAAAATTAGATGTTGACACCTTACCCTCGCAAGGAGTAGCGGTCAAAGTTGATTTTCCTTCAGGAGTTACTAAAATATACTACACCATTCTGTCAGCCGCAAAGGACAATAACTGGAATATCACTAATTTAAAATATGCATTAAAAGGCAACAATTGTCATCAATTGTCAGGGGCACAAGTATCATATTACAATGATAGCTTAGACCCAGACAAACAGCCTGAGTGGATATTTGTGCGCATTGAAGAAACTCGCGACAGACAACTTTATAAGCCAGGCTCACTTGCCCGTAAAGTTGATCAATATTCAAAAGACGGAAAGTTGGTTAAAACGTATAATTCCATAGCAGAAGCAGAAAGAGCCAACAGTATATCCAATATAAGCTCAGCCATAATGCATCAACAATTATGCGCCGGTTATATATGGACGTATCACGGAGAGGCTATCCCTCAAAAAACAATTGATTACATAAATGCACAAAAGGTCTTTCAATATGACCAACAAGGCAATTATGTAGGGGAATTTGAAAATAGAAAAGCTGCCGCATTAGCGATTGGCTATTCTAGTCCCAATAGTCATATAGGACGCTGTATCAAAGAGCCCTGGAGAACAGCAGGAGGTTTCTATTGGCGCAGCTTTAAAACAAATAAAATAGATATTACGGAATGGGATACAAAGGATTAGAAGCGCCCAAGAACTTAGTTATAAATTTTAGGCCATCAGAAAAACAATTTGAATTATGGCAGCTCCTTCAACCCAATAGATGCAATTTATGCGGGGGTGAGATCGAGCAACGAGAAATCACCACAGGACGTGAAGGCTTCAGAGATTTTAAGCCTACATGTGTTAAGTGTGGTAACCAAAACATACCCCAAGTGATATTGGCTGGAGGTGCAGCAGGCGGTGGCAAAACCTACGTAAGTTGCTGTTGGATAATTAGTTCATGTATCAGATTTCCGGAACTGAGAGCTGTAATTGCGCGTAAAACATTAAAATCTTTGAAGGAGTCCGTCCTGAATACATTTAAAAAAGTCTGCTCAATGTGGCACCTTGAAGAAGGCGTACATTACAAAATTAACAATCTCGAATCCGTTATATATTTTTGGAATGGTTCGACTGTCACTATGATTGAACTCGCTCCCAGCCCAAATGGTGATTATACCAGATTAGGCTCATCGGAATGGAGTATCGGCGCTGTAGAAGAATGTAATGAGTGCGATGAAAAAGGCGTTGACGTGTTATCCAGCCGACTTCGATGGAAACCCGAATATTTCAGACATGGCGTATTACTATTAACTTGCAACCCTAACACGACATGGGTAAGAGATCGTTTTGTTCAAGACAACGACGGTAATCCGGTAAAGTTAAGAGAAGGCGAATATACATGCTTCTTTACTGTAGAATCTAACCCAGACGAAGAGTTTCTAAAAACATACGTGTCGATGCTCAACAAGATTAAAGACCCTGCTGTTAGAGAAGCGCTACGATACGGAAACTGGAACTTTACTGATGTGAACAACGCGGCTGCATATTGGAATTTTGATGGCAACAAGCATCTTGTCACCGGTTTGCGTGAAAAAGTATACGACCCATTAAAGCCATTAATTATTTCATGGGACTTTAATGTAGCTCCATTTATGTCTACGCTCGCATTGCAAGTTGACTATGAGAATAAAAAGCTGTATGTCTTAGAGGAAATTCTTGGTAGGCCAGAGGATAAGGAGAACAACACTCCGGCATTAGCTTTAAAAATATCGAAAAAATATCAAAGCGAAAGGCACATGGGCGGAATCATTATTACCGGTGATCCTGCGGGGTTAGCACGCTCCACTCAAACTCAAGATGGGGTGAATAATTACACTATTATAATGGACAACCTACATCCCGCTTTACATGCGTCCAAAAGGCTATTATCCAAACAGCCTCCCCAAAAAACAAGACTGGAATTTATTAATAGCATTTTGAGTGGCGAAACTGGCTGGGAGGTTTTAATAGATATAAGGTGTCGTAGATTTACCGAAGACTTACTTTATCAAAAAAAATTAGTGTCTGGAGAAAAGGATAAAAGTAAAGTCACAGACCCAAAGCTTCGGATAAAATACGAAAAGTTTGGTCATCTTTCTGACTGCCTCGATTATGCGATTTGTCTTCTTCTTAGTAAGGAATGGGGTAAATTCCAACGTGGCGGGTCTGAAGCTGGTATCGCCACTACCAATAATACCGTCTATGGTACTTTTGAATACTAAGCGCTCTCAATAACCATCGGTAGAACATTCTCACTATTCTTTAATGAACCAGACATTACGCGCATGTACCAACGATTTCTAAATAACGAAGACTACATGAGTCAGATTTCGGATGAGTTGTTCGACCACCTTATCCGGGGTAAAGAAATTCGTGTAGCACAAGCTGAGGAAGCAGCAGAAGCTTCAATCGTAGAATATCTCACAGACAACTACGAGGTGGAACAAGCCTTGGCCGTAGGTAAGAGCCTCCGCGAATACAATCCTCGAATCACATACCCTGTAGGCGTTCATTTTTATTATGAAGGCAAGATAGTTGAAGCTCTTAGGGCCATAAACGGCATAAAAGCCCCCTCTAATATCGAATACTGGAAGGAGTACGAGGAAGTCGAGCGTTTATCGGAAGATACAGTTAGCAAATATTCCCAGCTTCTCAACTATCACCCAGGCGACCTTGTGTCTTACGCCGGCATAATATACGAATGTCTGGAGCACAACGGTTATGATTACGCAGATATACGTATACCCGGTATCGTAGCCTGGGAGCCCATAGAAACCACTTCATGGGAGCCTAACGTAGAATATGCAGAATGGGATGTAGTTGAATGGGAAGGCCGGTTCTTTGCGCTTCTCAGCCTTGAAGACATCGACCTTACCATTAACCCTATGGAGTCTGATAACTGGGGGCTCATCGGTAGTTATGACCCAGAATACGAGTACGAGCTCAAAGACACCGAGTATGTCGAGTATGAAGGCCGTGTTTGGATTCCGGTTCTGTCTCCCACAGCCGACAAACTTAAAGAAGGCTATAACTTCCGCTACCACGACCCTCGCAATTCCAACATCAAGAAACACATGATCAAAATTTCGCTGTACGAATTGCACAAGCTGATTTCTCCCAATAATGTGAGCACGGCCCGCATTACTGACTATGAGGCTACGATGCAGTGGCTGCACGATGCCAACCGGTGCAAAATCAATCCTCAGATTCCACGTAAGCTGGATGAGGAGAAGAAACCGGTTAGCGAAATTGCAATGGCTACCTTCCAGCGCGATTATGACCCAAGAAAAAATCCGTGGCAGATATAGTGCGACCGCCCGGAACAACCCCGACAAGGTGCGAACCCCGACCTCAATGGCCGGGGTTCGTTTTATAATCAGATGTATTCAAACATATTTACCGTATGGTCCATGTATGACCGTTCTATCTCCTTTAGGCTGGTGCCTGCCATCTTCGCTACTATAATGGGAGGAATTTTATTTTGGGAGATCGCAATAGATATAGCAGAATGTCGGAACACATAAGTGGTCAACGTATCGTTGAAAAAGGTTATCTTCAGATGAGAAGCTATCTTCTTCAAAAATCTATTAATCTTGCACAGCATAGCGTTGTTTCTGTTATATCGTGTATGGTATTGTTCAGGGACTGAGAGGTCCCAGGTGCGATTATTATATGGATACGGAAGAATGTACCCGGCTTTACTCATACCCTGATACTTGTTGATGATTGCCATCGCTTTTTCATTGATAGGACAGCGCACAAATGACTTCAAGGCATTGGAGCTATTCTTTTTCTTAATAGGAAGATACTCTATATAAAATCCTTTTTCACATTTTCTGATGTTGCTCCATTTCATATTGAGGGTGTCAATAGGCCGTGAAAAGAGATAGAACATGAGAAGGCATGTGTCCATGTAAAGCTCTTTATAGAAATCGCTATTCTTGCCATCCCAGATAATCTTACTCAAATCCAGCTGCTCTATTTGTTGAATCTGCATCGGGCTTAGGCTGGAAACGCCCTTACTGAGTGCCGTGAGCTCTTCAAAAGTCTTCGGCGGTACATAATCCATATAACGATAGGTTAAAGGATCAGATACAAATCCTTTGCGTATGGCGAGATTATGCGCCCGCTTAAAGTATTTCATCTGGTCGAGATAATTCGTCGCTTTAAGACTTCTCAGGTAATCTCCAAACTGCTCAAACTCTTTATCGCCTACTTTATATATAGGTGTACGAAGAATATGTTTTGAGTGTTGGCGCTCATTCTCACGTTCTAAATGATGAAGAAGCCGGATATATGTTTGAAAGTTAGCCGATGGCAGCTTATTCATACCGCCATGACGGTATTCCTCTATAAGGTAATGTAGGAACCATTCCAGCGTCTTTTTTTCTTTGGAAACCGGTTTACCAGCTTTGTTCTGCTCCACCAATTTCCAGAAATCTTCAACGCAATCTGGCGCATTTTCATCAATGAGGAAATTGCACAACTTTTCTATCTTTTCCAACAAGGTGTTGTTGATAGCGGCGTTGCGTGAGCGAGGCTCAAAGCGTTGTTTTTTGGAATTGAACTTAACGAGATCCGGGTCCGTTAAGTCACCTACTCCGATAAAGGCTATTGCCCTGGGATGATACTGAGAGCTTCCAGGTTCTTTAACGCACACTCTCAGATTTTGCTTGGTTTTACCGGCATTTTTGTAGAGCCGGAATGAGATTGAGATTCTGGACATACCATTTGATTATTATCCAGTTACTTACCTCTTACATAAGTTTGGGAAGGTGATACATAAATGCTCCCAAATTCATGCCATCTGAAATAAACTGTGAAAAATTCGTCGTCAAGTCGAATTGTTCGTAAATACCAGTATTTCAGTCAAATAAAATGCCTATTCACTGTTAAGATGAATAGGCATTTTATGTATTAGTTGCCTTGGAAAGCAACTAACATTTTTCAACCTAATTCACTGGCAATGAGACTCCTATTTACCGGTGATACATAAAAATCTCATTTAATTCAGAAGTTTCAGTGTTCTCTGGTGGTTCAACTATTCGGATGCAAAGTTAATGATTAATCCTAATTTTACAAACATATTACGCCCCTAATTGTTGGCGCGTTATCTGACTTACCCCACAATTTTAGACTTAATGATGGAATTTTGTACATAAATTAGCCTAAACCGATACATAATTCAACGCGATTTAGAGCCATTTATAACAGTAAAAAACCCTCTCGCTTCACAGCGAAAGGGGAAAAAACAACAAGCAAACAAAAAACCAAAATCAATCAACACACTTTCTCTTTCACCTGTTTTATGTTTCCGGCCCGTAAGAGTTTCATAGCATCGTCATAATCGATGCCTACGAATGTTACCTGGCCTTCTGGGGTAATGCTCATAAAGCGATACCCAAATAAGTTCAATTCCGTCAGCTTTCCGATAGCCAGTTCAGACTGAAGAATCGTATATGTATACCCAATCTTGAAGTCTGTCAAACCTTCAAGGGTCGTATTACAAGTGAGATTTGAAACCGGGCGAGTCTCTGCGCGTTTATATCGCTTAGAGTTTATCACACCGTACTTGTCCACCATATAAATTCGCTGGCCATATCGGAAAGCGAGGTTGTCTCCTCGATTATCTCCCAGCCATTTTACTATTGTTAGGGTGTTTTTGACATTTGGTTTCATACGTAGTTATTTTGCTTTAATAAGAATAGCCGTTGAGCTAATTGTCGGGGTAAAATAATAAAAGCACGATGCCCCCGCACAGTGCTTTGAGAGAGTTCCAATATGAAAAATCCATCGCGGAAGCAGAAGGACTCGAACCTACGAACTCCGGAGAGACCAGATTTACAGTCTGGCGCATTTGCCGCTTTGCTATACTTCCAGGTTGCCCATAGGTCTTGGTATGAAAGCGAATTTAACATCAAGGCAACTGACTTATGCCTATGGGCCGAGCATCTCTCTTGACATCTCGTTGGTGGCGCAGGGAGGACTCGAACCTTCGACCTTTGGCTTATGAGGCCAACGAGCTACCAACTGCTCTATCGTGCTATAAAGTGAGGGCATGGTGGGGATCGAACCCACGACCTACCGGTTAACAGCCGGTTGCTCTACCTCTGAGCTACAAACCCGAATTGATACTGAAACAATCTAATAGGCATCCTCTCAGAAGTGGCGCCTCCACTATGTGAATCCCACACCCAGCCTTCCGTAGCACGGAGTCAGCGTTTTGGTTCTCGGTATCACTATACCACAGTGAGTAACCGGCACTGGATGTGAGCCTATTTCGACCAGCATCAACTCCCCTTCTTTTCTTTTCGTTTATCGCTTCCGGGGTCTTGCATCGGCCTTCTCGTTCACTAATTACATACCCTTCAGGCATTGGGTTTGGTTGAGGTATATTAGGGTCCGCTGGTTAGCGGTGGGTTTTCAGCGAGAGCCAACTCCAACTCTTTGTTCGCTTACCTTGGGTCTCTATCATTTCAACCGTCTTTACACATAAGAATAGACCAAAGCTAATGTCACAGGTCATTCCATACCATACTTTTTTCGCAATTTTTTTAGGTATTCGACCTTTATAAAACCATAGTTCTTGCTTTGCAATAGATACTAATAAGTCGTCTTCTTGTGGCTTAGCTTCTTTAGTTTTTTTCATCCGGCAGGCACTTGGAGCCGAAAAGTTCTTCCATCAGCGTCTTTTCTAACATCGCCAGCTTATAATTTTCATCTTCTGTACGGGTTTTTGTAATTAACCCTATGGCGTGGTCGTAGATACTGCGCACTTCTTTACGACTCACCGTCAGCATTTCCTCTCCCTCCGCGTCCTTGCACTCTCCACGGTAAAGTTCATGCAGAGCATCAGAGCGGCCTTGATAATAGCCATAGTCGCTATCATCTTCCTCTAAATGCTCATTAATATAATCATCTGCATCTGCGCACAGCCGGCAAAAGAGTTGGCGGTTAACTTTGAGTGTCCTATCATCTTCTGCGTCCTTCTCTTGCTTACCGAGGGCGAAGGCGCGGTCAAAAGCGTCAAAGAATGCGGAGATTATCATTACGTGTCCTCGGTCTAACATGCCATGTCTGTTGCAGAATGTTCTCCACTCCTGCTCTCGTTTCTGTTCGTATTCTTGTCGTGTCATAATTCAAATAATGATGGTTGTTTTTTGGTCGTAAATCTTGGCGAACAAAAATCCTATCGCAAAGGCGTAGGCGTTGAGCCAGCCGATGCCGATGTGTCGAAAAATGCTGTTTGCGATACTGCATAGTGTCATTGTCAGTACGCAATTGCCGATTATTTTCCAGTATCCTTTTTTCATCTTTCTACTGGTTAGGGTTTACAAATTTCCTTACCATTTGATTGAATTCCGCCGCCATACGCTCGAAGG
>CAMEGQ010000016.1 GCA_945916235.1 uncultured Porphyromonadaceae bacterium
TATCTTCGATGTTATAATAAGGTAAATTTAAGCCGCGAAATGAGCAATCCCCCAGCATCTTAATGTGAAAAATCCCTAATTAAAGCTTTGTCATCTGTCTTACGGTAGCGCCCACCGATATCGCAACTGAATTGTCGGTTGTATCCCTTACCAAGACTCCGGATAAACAACTCGCTCTGAACTACAAGATTACGCGCGGCGAAAAGATGTCGTACACCTTCCGGCCGCTCCTGCTGCTGATTGTAGACAAAGAGTATGAGCTGCCTGTGGTATTAGAGCCTGTCGGCGAATAGGTCCGGAGGTCAACAGCAGGCTGCTCTTAGACGGTTTATGCACAAGCGGCTGGCGGAATAGCGATGTAGCTATCCGCCAGCCGCTTGTTTTGGTATTCAGGCGAGTGAATCGGGCGCAGAAAACGGATGGGGGCAAACAGGGGGATGTACGGGTGGGGGGTGTACGGAAGCGGACAGGTATCCGAGGGCGGACAGGTGGAGAATGAGTGAAGGGGTTGAATGACAGCGTTTTGAGATTCTGGCACGGCATTTGCAATATTTGGAAGGCAAAAAACAGAATCAGAATGGACAAGCAAATACCTGCGGAACAACGGCGGAAGGAAACCCTGAAGCGCTATATGAAACTGGCCGCCCTGTGTGGCGCGATCGTATGCGTGATTGTGTCGGCGATGTTTATGCTGGGCACCGGCGTAAAACGTTCGGAATTAATGTTCAGCACGGCCGAACGCGGCGACGTCGAGAGCACGGTCTCGGCTTCGGGCCGGATTGTTCCGCTTTATGAGCAGGCGATTGTGTCGCCGGTAGCGACAAGAATTCTTGAGGTGTATTGCAACGAGGGGGACTCGGTGGAGGCCGGAGAGTCACTGCTCCGTCTGGATCTTCTGACCGCCGAGGCCGATTACCAGCGGGTTGCCGACGAGGTGAGCATGAAGCGCAACGAGCTGGAACAGACGGCTCTTGACAATGCCACTTATCTCACCGACCTGGAGATGCGTGTGAAGGTGAAGGAGATGTCGCTGAGCCATCTTAAAGTCAATGTGATCAACGAGCGGCGTCTCGACAGCATCGGGAGCGGCACCGGCGACCGGATACGTCAGGCCGAACTTGCCTATTCCACGGCGCAGCTTGAGCTTGAGCAGTTGCGCAAGCAGCTTGCCAACGAAAAGAAGTCGCATGCGGCGTCATACCGCAGTAAGCAGCTCGAAGGCTCGATAAGTTCACGCAATCTGCAGTCGATGATGCGCACTCTCGACGAAGCCCGCATCAAAGCACCGCGCAATGGGATCGTCACATGGCTCAACAAGAGTCTGGGAGCAAGCATCGGATCGGGTGAGAAGCTGGCGGTGGTGTCTGATCTCAGTCATTTCAAGATTGAGGGTGAGATTCCCGAGAGCAGCTCGGGCAAGCTGGCCGTAGGATCGCCGGTCAATGTGAAAATCAACCGCGACATAATGCGCGGGCGTATCAGTACGATTTCGCCGCAGAGCACCGAAGGGATGGTGTCGTTCACCGTAATACTGGAAGATGACAGCAACAGCCTGCTCCGTTCGGGGCTTCGCGTAAGCCTGAATGTGGTCTACGACGTGCACGAATCAGCCGTGCGCATAGCCAACGGCTCATATTACCAGGGGCCGGGCACATACCGCCTGTTTGTCCTGTCGTCCGACAATCGTCTTGAAAAGCGTCAGATCACTCTTGGCGACAGCAACTTCGACTTTGTGGAGGTCACCGGCGGCCTTGAGCCGGGAGAGCAGGCGGTAATCTCCGACATGAGCGCCTACCAGAACAATAACTCACTGAAAATTAAAAACTAAACCCAATATTACTAATGGCAATTATCACTTTAACCAACGTAAACAAGGTCTACCGCACGGAAGACGTCGAGACCCTCGCGGTCGAGAACGTGAACATCGAGATTCAACAGGGAGAATTTGTCAGCATCATGGGTCCGTCGGGATGTGGCAAATCCACGCTTCTGAACATCACGGGGCTGCTCGACAAGCCTACGTCCGGCATGGTCAGCATCATGGGGCAGACCACTGATAAGATGAGCGACAAGACGCTGTCGGAGTTCCGCAACCGGAATCTGGGCTTTGTGTTCCAGAGTTTCCACCTCATCCCCTCGCTCAATGTCGCCGCCAACGTAGAGCTTCCGCTCACCTACCGCCACGGCCTAAGCGCCGGCGAGCGCCGCGAAAAGGTCAGGCAGGTGCTTGAACGCGTAGGGCTCGGCCACCGCATGCGCCATCTCCCCTCGCAGCTTTCCGGCGGCCAGTGTCAGCGTGTGGCCATAGCCCGCGCCATAATCGGCGACCCGGGCATCATACTCGCCGATGAGCCCACGGGCAACCTCGACTCGAAGATGGGTGCCGAAGTGATGGACATCCTCCACACCCTTAACAAGGAAGACGGACGCACCATTGTGATGGTGACCCACAATGAACAGCAGGCCCTGACCACCGACCGCATAATCCGATTCTTTGACGGCCGCCAGGTGGAATAAGTCAGACTCTTAAAAAACCGCACTGTTATGAATTATCTACAGCAGATATATTACGAAATGAAACATCAGAAGATGATGACGTGGGTGTCGATAAGCGGCACAGCGCTCGCAATCTTTCTGGTGATGGTGGTGGTGATTGCCGAAAGCATTTATACGGTAGAAGTGCAGCCGGAGACAAAGCGCAGCCGGATTCTCTACGGCATGGGGCTGCATCTGCAAGGCAAAAACGACAGCTCGACAATGGGGCTCAGCTACGAAGCGGCGAAGGATCTCTATGAAGGGCTCGACAATGTGGAGACAATCTCATACGTAAACATGACGCCCGGAGCCAATGTGCGCGTCCCCGGGGGAGTCACCTCTACTCTGGCCAATAAGGTCACAGATTCGAACATCTGGAAGATTTACGACTATACATTCATCGACGGCCGCCCGTACACCGAAGCTGAGGCAGAGTCCAAGGCCCGCGTAGCCGTGCTTACGCGCTCATCGGCACGCAAGCTATTCAAGGAAGAGAAAGTAGCGGGCCGCCAGATCGAGGTTAACACCCGTCCGTATACCGTGGTCGGCGTAATCGAGGATCCCAAGCCGGTACTGACCCAGAGCTTTACCGAGATTCTCCGTCCGTTCAATCCCGCCACCTTAAAGGACTTTGACGACGGCCGCTGGTTCGGCGATCTCTGCGTTGTAATCCTCGCACGCGAAGGCGCCGACATCGCCGGCATAAAAAATCAGGTGAAGCAGCGCTACAAGAGTCTTCAGACCATAGTCTCCAAAGAGCAGAATTCCAAGGTAATATACCATCAGCAGCCTTTCACCTCGCGCGACATGGCCATAGGCGTCGACGGCAGCAACACCGACCCTCAGACAGAGAGTCACGACAGCCGAAACGCCATAATCCTGACAATTCTGATATTGCTCCCGGCCATAAATCTGAGCAGCATGACCCGCAGCCGCCTGCGCCATCGCGTCACAGAGATCGGCGTGCGCCGGGCTTTTGGTGCCAGCCGCAGCTCAATCATACGCCAGATTCTTGGCGAAAACTTCATAATCACCCTGTTAGGCGGCATCATAGGTCTGACGCTGAGCTTCGCATTCATGGCGCTGGGGTCACAAATGCTTTTCGAGTTCGGCGACTCGGCCAGCAGCCCCGACCTATCCATGATATTCAGTTGGAAGATTTTCTTCAGCGCCTTTGTGATCTGCTTTGTGCTCAATCTAATCAGCGCCACAGTGCCGGCCTGGAAAGCATCTAAAGTCCAACCCGCAGCCGCTATAGCAGGCTCACGCTAAAACTTACAGACATGAAAAGACATATATTGACACAGATAAAAAACGACTGGCGCGAGAATGTATGGTTCGTTATCGAACTTATGGTAGTGTTTCTTGTGGTTTGGGCTATGTTATCGATTCTGTACATGGTCAACAAAGGGCTGATGCTGCCGCGCGGCTTCGATCCGGAGAATGTCTATGTGGCCAACACCAACTGGGTTCCCTCCGACAGCCCCCACCATATAGCCACCGACCAAGGCGACAGCCGCGATCTGGGCGATCTGGTGAGCCGCATAGCAGAGAATGAGCATGTGGAATCAGCCGCTGTGGCCTCCTCGATACCATACAATTTCAATTACAACGGCCGGATGATATTTCTTGCCGATGAGGCCGACTCAATAGGATATCTGGGCAACGTCCGCTCATGCACTCCCGATTTTGTCAACGTCCTGCAGATTAAAAGCCGCACCGGATCCACCCGTGAGCAACTGAAAGAGATGCTGGCAAGGGGGGAGATACTGATTTCTGACAACGCTGAATACAGCGCCTCGGGAGCCGACCCCTTTGAGCTCAAGGGGGAAAAGGTGATTTTCGGCAATGATTCCACCCATACCTATCGCGTGGGGGATGTGATTGAAAAAGTACGCCGAAACGACTACGAAGACTCCTATGCCGGCTCCATCATCATGGCCGAATTGCCCAACGAGCTTTACGGCGATGTGATCATCCGCATAAAGCCCGGCCACGAAGCGGCTTTCATCAACGATTTCGACAATAAAGCCGAGCTGCGCGGTCAGCGTAACATCTACCTGACCGACCTGCTCCCCATGAGCACCCTTCGCGCATCGAATCAGCGGTCGATAGTGATTGCCAACCGCACGATGATACTCATCATCTGCTTTATGCTCCTGACGGTATTTTTGGGATTGCTCGGATCGTTCTGGTTCAGAATGCAGCAGCGCGTGGGCGAGATAGCCATCAGGAAAGTATGCGGAGCGACCCGCCGGGATGTGTTCCGCAGGGTTATCACCGAGGGGATGATACTGCTGCTGATAGCCGTCGTGCCGGCTTCGGCATGCGTCTGGCCGTTTGCCACCGACCTCAGAGAGATGACGGAAGAAAGCCTCTGGGTGCTCGTGGTGACCGAACTGATAGCCTTGGCCATAGTGGCAGCTGGCGTAGCCGTAAGCCTGTGGTATCCGGCGCGACGCGCCATGAGCGTAGAGCCGGCGGTCGCCATCAAGGCCGAATAAGCCCGTGTCATAACGGATTTGAAATGAGCGTATCGGGATTTTGCCGGTGAAACCTGCACATTTCCAGCCGGATACTCAAACATTTAGCATGAACTCCATGATCAGATGTATTATATCATTGTTTGTGGCCATTGCGGCCACAACCGTATCCCTCGCCCGGGAGGCGACAGTGCTCTCCCTGTCGCTTCCTGAGGTAATGGCCAGAGCGAGAAAGAACAGCGTTGACGCCGAGGTGGCTCTCAACCAGCTCAAAAGCTCCTACTGGGCCTACCGCAGCTATCGCGCGGAACTTCTTCCCGAAGTGTCGTTCAACGCCACTCTCCCGGCCTATCGCAAGCAGTACAGCTCATATATGGAGAGCAACGGCAGCTTCAGCTTCGTGCCCAACAACTATCTGCAGATGAACGGAGAGCTGTCTGTAAGCCAGAACATCTGGCTTACAGGCGGCAAAATCGCGGTCAACTCATCGCTCGACTTCTTGCGGCAGCTCGACGGCGCCCCCTACAACCGCTACCTGTCGATCCCTGTGGCCGTGACCCTGACGCAGCCCATTTTCGGGGTAAACGCAATGAAATGGGACCGCAAGATTGAGCCTGTGCGCTACAATGAAGCCAAGGCTAATTTCCTGAGCGCCACCGAAGATGTGGCTCTCACGGCCATAAACCTGTATTTCTCGCTGCTCATGGCCCAGGAAAACCATGAGATCGCCGTAAAGAATCTCGAGAACTCGGAGCGGCTCTACGAAGTGGCGAAAATGAAGCGCGAGATGGGGCAGATAAGCCAGAACGATCTGCTCCAGATGGAGCTCAACCTGCTGAATGCCCGCACCGATATGACCGACTGCGAAAGCGACCTCAAGAGCAATGTGTTCGCTCTGCGCTCTTTTCTCGACTACGGCGAGAATGTGGAAATCAAGCCTGTGATCCCTCTGGATGTGCCGCGCGTGGAGATAAGCTATGCCGATGCGCTCGACAAAGCTCTGACCAACAACCAGTTTGCCAAGAAGATGCTGCGTCTGCAGCTTGAGGCCGACTATGAGGTGGCGAAAGCCAAGGGTGCACAGCGGGAGATTAACATGTTCATGCAGTTTGGCTACACCGGCACCGACCGCACGCTTCCGAGCAGCTACTCCAACCTGCGCGGCAACCAGATAGTGGAGGTAGGCTTCCAGATTCCGCTCGTCGACTGGGGGCACCGCAAAGGGAAGGTGAAGGTGGCCGAAAGCAACCGCAGGCTCATAGCGAGCCAGGTACGGCAGGAGAATATGAATTTCAGCCAGAACCTCTTCATTCTGGTGGAGCGATACAGCAATCAGCTGCGTCAGCTCGAGACCGCCCGACGGGCCGACGAGATAGCGCAGCGGCGGTACGCCACCAATGTCGAGACTTTCCTGATTGGCAAGATCTCCACCCTCGACCTTAACGACTCGCGGGTAAAAAAAGACGAGGCTCGGCGCGAGTACATCAATGAACTTTATATGTTCTGGAACTACTACTATCAGATACGCAGCCTGACGCTCTGGGACTATGAGAAGAACACCGGCATAGATGCCGATTTCGACGCCCTGATGCGCTGAAAGGACCGCAATATGATTAGTGGCAAACGGATTTTTTGTAATTTTGCGATATGATACTTATTGTCGACGATGACAGCACCATAAGGATGTCGCTGGGGCTACTGCTCAAGCGCGCCGGTTATGAGGTGGACTCTGCAGCGGATCCCGACGAGGCTCTTGCCAGGATTCGCTCCAATGTCTACGACCTTATCCTTATGGACATGAACTACAGCCGCTCGACCTCGGGCAGCGAGGGGATAGCGCTGCTGATGAAGGCCAAGATCTTTCAGCCCGATACGCCCGTAATCCTCATTACGGCCTGGGGCAGCATCGATTTAGCCGTGGAGGGGATGAGAGCCGGAGCTTACGATTTCGTATCCAAACCCTGGGACAATCAGACTCTGCTCCAGCGCATAAGCACGGCGCTTAGCCTTAACGGACGCGAGGAGACCCGGCAGAAAACGGACTTTGACCGCGGAGGCATCATCGGCAACAATAAGTCGCTGCTTGAACTGCTGCAAACCGTGGAGCGGATTGCCCCCACGGATGCTCCGGTGTTGATTCTCGGGGAGAACGGCACAGGCAAGGAGATGATAGCCAACGCCATCCATATCAACAGCAAGCGAAAAGGGCAGCCGTTCGTGATGGTGAATCTGGGAGGCATCTCGCAATCGCTTTTCGAGAGCGAGATGTTCGGGCACGCCAAGGGAGCGTTCACCGGCGCCGTGGGAGCGCGCAAAGGGCGCTTCGAATTGGCCGACAAGGGGACCATATTCCTCGACGAGATCGGAGACCTCGACATGAGCTGCCAGGTGAAGCTGCTGCGTGTGCTCCAGCAGCACACGTTCGAGCCGCTGGGCGAAAGCCGGCCAAAGAAGGTGGATATCCGGGTGGTATGCGCCACGAACGCGCCGCTGAGCGAGATGGTGGCGCAGCGCACATTCCGCGAGGATCTCTTTTACCGCATCAACCTCATCACCCTGCGGGTGCCGTCGCTGCGCGAACGGCGCGACGACATCCCCGCGCTCGTACGCCACTTTATCGCGCGGGCAGCGGCTCCGCTGGCCACCGGAATTCCTGAAATATCCTCCGAAGCGATGGAATACCTTTGCCGCCTGTCATATCCGGGCAATATCCGTCAGCTCAAAAACATGGTGGAGCGCGCTGTGCTCATCGGAGGCAAAACGATTGAGAAAAGCGTATTTGAGCAGACTGAAGGCGCCTCCGAAGTGGAGCGCGGAATCCCCTCCGGACTCACCATCGACAATATGGAGAAGGCTGCCATCACCGAAGCGCTCGCAAAGTCGGACGGGAACCTGTCGCAGGCCTCGCGCATGCTCGGCCTTACACGTCAGGCTCTTTACCGGCGGCTTGAAAAATACGGAATCCCCCATTAGAGCCTCCCGAAGATGAAGACCAAGATACTTTTCACTCTGCTTGCAGCGTGCATTCTGGCTACAGGAGCGCTCGTGTTTCTGCTTCCGCCTGCTGCTACCCGATGGATATGTCTGCCCGCTGCCATAGCGCTGGTCGATATGCTGCTGCTCATGCAGAATGTGATCGGGCCGTCGCTCGTAGCTCAGCGCGGAATTGAGCTTATCTCGGCGCAGGACTTGAATACTCGCCTGGTCAAGGTCGGGGAACGCGACGCCGACAAGATTGTGACCCTGTTTAACTCGCTGATTGACAAGCTGCGCAACCAGCGGATTCAGAATCAGGAGCAGAACGGATTTCTGCGGCTGCTTATCGAGGCATCGCCCATGGGGGTGATGATTCTCGACTTTGAAGGGAGGGTGAAGCTTATCAACAGGTCGATGCTGCGGATTACGGGGATAGCGCATGATGATGAGGCTCTTGGCTGCGGAATGCAGGCGCTCCCCACCGATTTCGCCTCAAAGATGGCGCGGGTGCCGCTGGGCACCAACGCGATAATCCGCAGCGGCGGTGTCAACCGCTACCGATGCTACCATCTGAGCTTCGTGCAGACCGGCTTTCAGCGCCAGTTCTATCTGCTTGAGGACCTTACCGACGAGGTGATGAAAGCTGAACGCGAAGCCTACGGGAAGCTGATTCGGGTAATCCTGCATGAAGTCAACAATACCATGGGCGGGGTGAAAGCCGTGCTTGGCATGCTCCACGACAGCGCCGACGACGGCGAGGTGCGCGAGGTAATCGAAAGCTGCGACGACCGCTGCGCGATGCTGTGCTCGTTTATCCGGTCGTATGCCGATCTGGTGAAGCTCCCTGAGCCCGACAAGCGGCAGGTGAGCCTGAGCAGCGAGCTGTCGGCGATGGTGCCTTTCATTCAGCAGATGGTAGGGAGCCGCATCTCCGTCAGCCTCGACACAGGCACCGACCCGCTGCAGGTCAGCATCGACCTGTCGATGATTCAGCAGGTGGTGGTCAACATCGTGAAAAATGCCGCCGAGAGCATCGCCGGCGCCGGCCACATCGGCATCACCGCCGGACGCGACCGCCATCGGGTATGGATGGATATAGCCAACGATGGCGAGCCAATCAGCGAGGAGGTGGCTCAGAAGCTTTTCAGCCCCTTCTTCACCACCAAACGCGAAGGACGCGGACTGGGCCTGGCCCTTATCAGCGAAATCCTGAACCGTCACAAGGCCCGCTTCTCGCTGGCGACTGACGCCGATGGCATCACGCGTTTCCGAATCGTCTTTCCGTGAGGCTAAGGCCACGATTCCGGCCGCAAATTTGCCGCGATTTTGGCCGCAATTCTACTGTGATTCTACGGCGATTCTACGGCGATTCTACGGCGATTCTACGGCGATTCTACGGCGATTCGGCCACGATTCTGAATATTATTTGCATATTCGGTAAAATTCCCTTAATTTTGTTAGCCTAAATGGCCCGGTACGCCGCGCAGTGAGCGGATGCCGAACGATGCAGCAGGCCAACATCGGCGCAGCTCTTTTTGCATTTCCGAGCGCCGGAGATTCCACTCCATTCATCGGCTTAATCGTATCAATGTAAAAAGGCAGTTGGCAAATGGTCCGGTATGCATTGTTTCCATCAGCCGGCAGGAGTTAGCGCGGCTGGCATCAGCGGCGGGGGTTAGCGCGGGGAACGGGGGCGGCGGGAGAGGAGGATGCTGAGTTCGTAAAGGAGGTAGAGCGGGAGGAAGACGGTCAGGAGGGTGAAGGGGTCGCCCGTGGGGGTGATGATGGCGGCGAGGATGAGGAGGACGACTACGGCGTGGCGGCGGTAGGTGCGCAGCAGGCGGGCGGTGATCAGTCCCATTTTCGACAGTAGCCACGTGACGGCGGGGAGCTGAAAGACTACTCCCATTACGAATATGAGCATGATGAAGGTGTCGATGTAGGAATCGAGCGATATCATGTTGGGGATGTCAGCGCTGAGCTGATACATGGCCAAAAAGCGGAAGGTGAAGGGGAATACTATGAAATATCCCACGGCGCAACCGAGATAAAACATGGGGATGCCGAAGAGCAACATGGCGGCCACTCCGCGGCGCTCGCGCCTGTAAAGCCCGGGGCGGATGAAGAGCCATAACTCGCCGACGAGGTAGGGGAAGATCAGCAGGAAGGCGAGCCACAACGCGGTGGATATATGGGTCATAAACTGCGATGTGAGCTGTATGCTGATGATGCTGACGCGGAAGTCGCGGCTGAAATCGGGGACGAGAGTGCCGTCGCCGCTCAGGCCGTTGAGCCATCGGTAAAGGATGAAGTCTGACCCGGCTGGCGCCATGATTACGTCGGAGAATATGGCGGGCATAAAGATGAAGCACACCGCCACAAGGAGGCCGTAGCCGACGACGATGCGCATGAGTGTCCACCGGAGCGCTTCGAGGTGCGCCCAGAACGACATTGTCGGCTCGCTTTGGGTTGACATATGGCTGATGCTACGGGCGATGGGACGGACTACTTCTGCTCGTTCTTATCTTTATCGCTGTCGATATTGTTGACTCCCTCTTTGAACGAGCGGACGCCTTTCCCGAGGCCCCGCATCAGTTCGGGGATTTTCTTGCCGCCGAAGAGCAGAAGCACGATGATGGCAATGATGATGATTTCGCCTGTGCCGATGTTGCCTAAGAAGAGTAATGGCATATCCATATTCATTATGGTGCTAATATTGGAGTTGGTATATTAATCAAACGAAGAGGGCGGGTAGTTTATTTTGAATCGAGGGGAAAGCAAGGGATGGTGTCAGCGGAAATAGTGGCGGTGGGGATGGTGTCAGCGGGGATAATGACGGACGGAATGCTGTCAGCGGCAATGGTATCGGCGGGGATGGAGTCAGGGAGGACGACGGGCTTCTGGGTAGTATAGCGCGAGGTGGAAAAGTACGGGATGATGACGCGCTCGGAATAGTTCTGCTCGCGGTCGCGTTTGCCGGGGATGACGATGACAGGCATTCCGGGGGTAACGAGATCTTTGAGTTCCTCGATGTTCTCATTGGTGATACGGATGCAGCCGTGGCTCACGCGTCCACCGATCGACCATGGTGCGCAAGTGCCGTGGATGCCGATCTGGGACGTGCCCGGGATGCGCAGGCGGATAAACCACGGGCCGAACTGGCCTTTCTTATCGGAGGTAACGCCGTCGTCGTCGGTAAAAAGCCAGTCGGTGCTGTCGTAGACCTGCTCCACGGTAAAGAAGCCCTCGGGAGTGCGGTTGTCGCCCTTCTCATGCTTGGTGCCGAACTTCTTGGCGCAGCCCATGCCGTAGCTGCGTACCTCGCGGCCTTCTGGGTCGTAGAGGATCACCTTCATGCGCCCTTTGTCGACGACGATAAATCCATCGTCGAGATTGCGCATCAGCCGGGCGGAATATTCCGGCGCGTTGCGCTCTATCTCTTTGAGGACGTTGAACGCCTCGTTGTCTACGCCGCGGAGTGCAGGCCGCGACGCCGTGTCGGCCGCCTGAGGCGTATAAGCCGTGGCCGTGTCAGCCGGAAACACCATCGGCTCGCCCTGAGGCAAGCTCTCTTCCGAGCTTCCACTGCTTTTACAGCCGACGGGGAGTGTCAGAACCACGGTCAGGGTGAGGATTGCGAAGGCTTTATTCATCAGAGGGTTCAGGTCGAAACGTTATATTTAACAAACGCAAAATATAGAGTGAATGTTGTATTTTTCCGGCATATAAAATTCATTCAGGTAAAAATAATGGCTCTAACCATTCGGGCGCATGGGATTGTTAATCTAATGTTTCAACACAGTCCGAAAAGCTGAAAACTTAAAAATTCAATAGCTCTACCACTATGTCAAGCACTAAAAATCGCGACAAAATCTGGAATCACGACGGTGAAATCTTAGGAAATGCCCCGCGCTGGGCGGTATTCTGGAAGTGCGCATGTATATGGATTCACTCGTTGAGAAGCAGACGGAGATGGTGGTTGCCGACCCGGACAATACGGGCTTCATCACTCTGTTCCGCGTATATCCCAAGGGCGTCGACGCCAAAGAGCAGTTTGCCCGTGAACTCAACGACAAGAACTATCGTGCCGAACTTCTGGAGAGCAACCGCTTCCAGCAGGCCGTAGGCGAGAAGATGTTCCAGTGGTATATGGACGGCCACAAGATCAACGGCAAATACGTGCCTCATATCGCATACAGCACAGGCTTCCGCACCGCATCATGGAATGCCGACGGCTCCGACGCCGAAGGCACTGTCTACGCCTTGAAGACGTATCCCATGAACGTATACAACAATCCGGTCGTCATGGACCATGTGATTAACTGCGTACTTGCCGCCCGCGATGCCGTAGAGGCCGAGCAGGCTTGACATTCTCCCGCACAATAACGAACAGACGGAGCGCCGCAGCAGCAGCGCCCCGTCTGTGTTTATCCTTAACGTTTTCTCGGGTTTGCGGGGTTCAGACCATCGAGGCGTAAGCGCAGCGATGGTCCATCACCCTCTGCATGTTGGCTTTAGCCCATTCTACCAGCTGATTGACCACCGGAATCAGCGACTTGCCGGTATCGGTAAGGGAATACTCCACCTTGGGAGGCACCACGGCATAAACCTTGCGGCCTACCAAGCCGTCGGCTTCCAGTGTCTTCAGTGTGACGGACAGCACACGCGGAGAAATGTCGGGGATCATACGCTCAAGTTCGTTAAAGCGAACCACGCCTTCGCCATCAATCACCAACAGCACAAGCAGCGACCATTTGTCGCCGAATCGGGCCACGACGTTGCGTATCGGACAGTTCTCAATAAGGGGATTGGACCGGCACTCTTTCATCTCTATTCTCTAAAAATCGATTTTGGGCTATATTCTGATCAAAAGCTGATTTATTTCGCAAATTTACCAACATTTCCGCATATTTCAATATCATCAGCAGGGCGAAGCTTTTTAGAAATCGGATTCTTTTTGTTAACTTCGCATTGTGGAAATACGGCGGTCGGGATGTGGTCGTGCCGCGTATCCGCACATTGCAGATTAGCCACGATGAAGCCGTCGGGCGGCTGAATTGCGGAACTTTTATGGCCGGAAATTTGTTTAATTTCACAGGCTGCACTATTTTTGCAAAACAACGCATAGCCTCCGGCCGAAAGCGGCCAAAGCGGAAACTATAGGAACAACCGAAAACAACGTTTTATATAAAACCAAACAACATGGAATTCTTAACCAATGACAAACTGCTGATTGTCGGGGCTGCCGGTATGATCGGCTCGAACATGGCCCAGACCGCAATCATGATGAAGCTTACGCCCAACATCTGCCTCTACGACCCGTATGCTCCCGCACTGGAAGGTGTGGCTGAAGAGCTCCGTCAGTGTGGCTTCGAAGGTGTGAACATCACCGCCACCTCCGATGTGAAGGAAGCCTTCACCGGCGCCGACTACATTGTATCTTCCGGCGGCGCTGCCCGTAAGGCAGGCATGACCCGCGAAGACCTTCTCAAAGGCAACGCCCTGATTGCTGAGGAATTCGGTAAGAACGTCAAAGAATATTGCCCGAACGTGAAGCACGTGGTTGTAATCTTCAACCCCGCCGACATCACGGGCCTGATCACACTGATCTACTCCGGCCTGAAGCCCTCGCAGGTATCGACCCTCGCAGCTCTCGACTCTACCCGTCTGCGCAACGAGCTGGCCAAATATTTCCACATCTCGCCCGATGAAGTGGTAAATTCGCGTACCTACGGCGGCCACGGCGAGCAGATGGCAGTGTTTGCATCCACTACCAAGGTAGCAGGTCAGCCCCTGAGCGAAATCATCGGCACCAAGGCTCTGCCCGAGCAGGAATGGGAAGAGATGAAGCAGCGTGTGATCCAAGGCGGCAAGCACATCATCGACCTGCGCGGCCGCTCGTCGTTCCAGAGCCCGGCTTATCTCTCGATTGAGATGATCGCCGCAGCTATGGGTGGCAAGCCCTTCACCTGGCCTGTCGGCACGTATGTAAACAACGGCCAGTTCAACCACGTGATGATGGCCATGGAGACCACCGTGGACAAAAACGGCGTCACCGTACATCCCGTCAAAGGTACACCTGAAGAGGTTAAGGAACTCGAACAGAGCTACCACCACCTGTGCACCCTGCGCGACGAAGTGATCGAAATGGGAGTGCTCCCCGCTATCAGCGACTGGAACAAGCTCAACCCCAACCTCTGATTCTTCAGTCGGCTCCGGCCGACAAGACACTAATACGAAAAGCGCCGAGGCCAAACCCCGGCGCTTTTTCTCGTTTTCATCTGTTTCACAGCCGATGCTCCCGGCAACAGATGGCGTACGGGCCATCTCCCGGCGCGGCTATTTCTTTTTGCGCGGAGCGAACTTTACGGGGTAGTCGCAGCGGATCTTTCCGTTGACGATATTGGAAAGCTTAGAACGGATGAGCTGCTTGCGGATGCCCGACACATGGTCGATGTAGACCATCCCCTTGAGGTGGTCGCACTCATGCTGCACTATGCGCGCCAGAAAGCCTGAGATCTCCTGTTCATGAGGCTGAAAATCGGTATCGAGCCAGCGCAGGCGGATATGCTCCACACGCTTTACATCCTCGCTCAGTCCGGGCAGGCTCAGGCAGCCCTCGCTGCGGGCGATTTCGTCGCCTTCGAGGACTTCCACCTCCGGATTGATCAGCGCATGTTTCCAGCCGTCGCACTCGGGGAAAGCTTCAGCCACTGGCGTAGCGTCAATGACCACGATACGGTCAGCGCGGCCTATCTGAGGCGCGGCCAGACCCACACCTTCGGAAAAATACATGGTTTCGAACATATCCTCCACCAGCTTCTTCAGCTCGGGATATTCAGGGGTTATGGTCTTGGCCTGCTCGCGGAGCACGGGGTGGCCGTAGAGATAAATAGGGAGTTTCATATCTTGCATGTGTGGTTTATTTTCTGTTGGTCAGGTAATCGTTGAGCAGAATCGTGGCCGAGATTTCGTCGACCACAGCCTTATTCTGCCGGTCTTTCTTCTTCATTCCGCCCGAAAGCATGGCGCGGTGGGCCAGCACCGAGGTGAAGCGCTCGTCGGAAAATTCCACCGGTATTTCGGGCAACTCCTTGCGCAGACGCTCCACAGCCGGACGGATATAACGCATCGACTCCGACTCCTCGCCGCGCATGGTGGTAGGATATCCGGCCACTATACGCTCCACCGGTTCACGGGCCACATAGCCCTTGACGAAGGGGATCACCTCGTGGGCTGCCACGGTCGTCAGGCCGTTGGCGACAATCTGCATCGGGTCGGTCACGGCGATGCCGCAACGTTTACGCCCGTAGTCGATAGCCATAATTCGTGCCATTGACTGCAAAGTTACGCATTTTTCGTAACTTTGGAGCATGATTACCGATAATCTGACCATCTTCATGGCGCCGATGCAGGGATTTACCGACGCCGGCTACCGCTCAGCCCACGCCAGGCTTACAGGCGGAGTAGATACGTACTGCGCGCCGTTTGTGCATCTCGAGCATGGCGAGCCCAGACGCCGCGACCTCCGCGACATCGCCCCGGAGGTTAACCAAGGACTGACGCTGCTGCCGCAGGTGCTTTTCCGCAATGTGGAAGAGCTGGCTGTGCTTACCGATGCGGTGACCGCTCAGGGCTATTCTCACATCGACCTCAATCTCGGATGCCCCTTCCCGCCGCAGATGAAACGCGGCCGCGGATGCGGCCTGCTTGGCCGTCCCGAAGTGATGGAGGATGTTGCCCGGTTCGTGGCCTCACGTCCCGAGCTGACATTTTCCGTAAAGATGCGCCTTGGCGCCGACGACCCTGACCAGTGGAAAACCATCATGCCGGTCATCAACTCCATGGCGCTGAAGCATGTGACCATCCATCCGCGCATCGGCATCCAGCAGTATGGGGGCGAACTCTACATGGACTCACTGACAGAATTCGCCTCCCGGCTGCACCATCCGCTGGTCTACAACGGTGACATATCCACCGTAGGCGGCGCTCTTGACATCGCGGCCAAGCTACCCGGGTTAAGCGGCATCATGATAGGCCGCGGACTGCTGGCGCGCCCCACCCTCGCCTCCGAAATCAAAAGCGCCTTGTCGGGCGAACAACGGCCAACGCCCACTGACGCGGAGGAGATAGCCGTTCTGCTCGACCTTCACGATGAGATCTACCAACAATACACCGCCACGCTATGCGGCGATGCACAGCTGCTCTCGAAGATAAAGCCATTCTGGGAATACGCCGGAGCCCTGCTGCCTCACAAGGCTGCCAAGGCCATACGGAAGGCAGGCTCTGTGCGCAACTACGAGCGGGCGGTCAACGATCTGCGCTTCTACAGAGGTTAGCGGGCTTTGCCGGTGAGGCAGACTTTATAAGTTGTTAAAACTTTTTCAGCAATCGGAATGTTATTTAGTAAAACTGACATTCATCGCTAAAACTTACAGCTATGACCGATCGTGAAAAAAGATATGAAGACAACAGCCGGGAAGAGGAAGGCTATGTTAACCGTGTAAAAAACAATCCTGACATCCTTCAGGAAGCGCTCCACAACCCGCGCCTCGCCGCCCGCCGCGAAGAGGCCGAGCGTCGCCGCCGCAAAACCCGCGTAAACTTCTGGCTCGTGCTGGGCGTGTGCATCCTGGTAGTGCTCCTTCTGGTATGGCTCACCATCGCCGACCTCTGGGGCGACACCGACGTGGCAGCTGCTATCATGCCGCTGACCTCCAAAGTGGCTCTCTGCACCCTCTGACCGCTCCGCTAAGCACATCGCCGCCCGGAGCTAACCTTAAAACATAAGTTTCCGGACGATATGAAACATCAGATTCAAGTACAATCCTATATCTCGCCCTGTGGCCCGCTGATTCTCGGGTCGCTGGGCGATTCGCTGTGCCTGTGCGACTGGGCCACCCCGGAGCGCGGGGGAGTAATCCGCCGGGTGCTTCGGAGCCTCGATGCCGAATTAGCCGAAGGGCCATCGGAGGTAACAAAAGAGGCGGCCCGGCAGCTTGACGAATATTTCGCCGGACACAGGCGAAAATTCGACATCCCGCTTCTGACGGTCGGCACTGACTTCCAGCAGCGCGTATGGCGACGGCTACAGGAGATTCCCTACGGAATCACCCTCAGCTACGGCTCTCTGGCCGACAGTCTGGACTGTCCGCGCGCCGTACGCGCCGTAGCATCGGCCTGCGGAGCCAACGCCATGTCGATCTTCATCCCATGCCATCGCGTCATAGCCGCCTCAGGCTCGCTGGCGGGATATGCAGGTTCGCTCCAGGCCAAGGAATTCCTCCTTCGCCTGGAGACGATGCAGCTTTAAAAAGACTTTAATCCGCGTTGTAGACGCGCTGATGCAGCGTGGAGATTACCCGGTCGATGTCGGGGAGTTCGCCGCGCGACATCAGCTTCAGAGGGAGCGACGGGAGATCCTCAGCATATGGCGGCTGTATGTAATCAGCTTCAAGCAGACGGAACCCGTTGCGGCGATAAAAACCGATACGGCGCGGAGCCATATCGTTGGCATCCTCAGGCTCTACCTCAAGCACGAGGTTTCCCTCGACGAGGCCCAGAATACGGCTGCCTGTGCCGCGGCCGCGCATCGCAGGGTTGACCGCGAAATGCTCCACATAGCTGTAGCTGCCGAAGTTCCACAGCGATATGAACCCGATCAGGTGTTGCTCCTCATCGTCGACAACAAGAGAAAACGAGAAGTAATCTTCCGCGAAGGGGATTTCCTCCCATGCGCGGCGCTCCTCCGGGGGGAAGCTCCCGAAATACAGCGCCTTGGCCTCCTGACGCAAGCCATCCGTTGCCTTCTGAAAATCAATCAGTTTCATATGCCTCTATAACGCCAGTTTACGACGAAAGTTCAGACAGCTCTCCGGGAGGTTATTCCACCGGGAGTGTTATAATACCGTTTACAGTAAATTTTTCATCACCTGCGGTATTCTCAAACTCGGCGTTTTTAAACTGCAGAGTGATGCTGGTGGCGCTTTTTGCCAGCACTTTTGTGGTGCTTGCAGCAGTGGGATGGCCCATGATCAGATGGCTTTTATTATTCCAGGTCACTTCCAGATTGTCGTAGGTAAGAGTAGTGGATTTATCAGTCGATGCCCACTGGTAAATGCTGACAATCAGAATACCATCGGAATTTTGCGAATTCCATACAGTGCAGCTGTAAACGTCATTGGTCACATTACATGTGGCGATGTTGAATTTATACGTTTTACCATCGATATTAAGCTCGGGGGCGCCGACTTCGGGATCAATGGTATCGTTGTTGTCGTCGCTGCAGGAGGACAGAGCGAGAGTCATGGTGGCAAACAGAGCCACGAAGAGAAGCGAGAGATATTTTTTCATTGAGTAAAAAGATTTGTTGCCCTTGACAGCAATGTCGGGCAATTGTTGAAATCAAAAGATTATTCCCATTCGATAGTGGCTGGCGGCTTGGAGGAGATGTCGTAGCATACGCGGTTGACGCCGCGGACACGGTTGATGATCTTGTTGGAGACGTCAGCGAGGAAATCGTATGGGAGATGAGCCCAGTCGGCTGTCATGGCGTCGGTGGAGGTGACGGCGCGGAGAGCCACAGCTCGTTCATAGGTACGCTCGTCGCCCATCACGCCCACGCTCTGTACGGGCAGCAGTATCACTCCTGCCTGCCATACCTGGTCGTACAGCCCCCACTCGCGCAGCCCGTTGATAAAGATGGCGTCGGCTTCCTGAAGCACTGCCACCTTCTCGGGGGTAATGTCGCCAAGGATGCGTACAGCCAGACCGGGGCCGGGGAAGGGATGACGCTTGATCAGATGCTCGGGCATGCCCAGCGCACGGCCAACGGCTCTGACTTCATCCTTGAAGAGCAGACGCAGCGGTTCGCAGAGCTTGAGGTTCATCTTCTCGGGCAGACCGCCCACGTTGTGGTGGCTCTTGATGGTGGTTCCGGTGATTGAAAGGCTCTCGATACAGTCAGGGTAGATAGTGCCCTGAGCCAGCCACTTCACATCTTCAATCTTACGGGCTTCCTCGTCGAATACATCGATGAAGCCCTTGCCTATGATCTTGCGCTTGCGTTCAGGCTCGGTCACTCCAGCAAGTTCGTCGAAGAATTTCTTCGATGCGTCTACGCCTATCACATTCAGGCCGAGACATTCGTAATCGTGGAGCACGTCGCGGAACTCGTTTTT
The DNA here is from genome assembly GCA_945916235.1 of uncultured Porphyromonadaceae bacterium. Classification (GTDB taxonomy): domain Bacteria; phylum Bacteroidota; class Bacteroidia; order Bacteroidales; family Muribaculaceae; genus UBA7173. Next base: position 19,175 of record CAMEGQ010000016.1, read on the forward strand.
GCGCAGCATGCCGTGGTCGACGAAGATACAGGTGAGGTTCTTGCCGATAGCCTTGTTGAGCAGCACGGCAGCCACCGACGAATCGACGCCGCCGCTGAGGCCCAGCACCACCTTGTCATTGCCCAATTGCTTGCGCAGGGATTCCACTGTGGTCTCGATAAACGAGTCAGCGCTCCACTGCTTGCGGGAGCCGCAGATGCCGACCACGAAGTTTTCCAGCAGTCGGGTCCCGTCGAGCGAATGATACACTTCGGGATGGAACTGCACTCCCCAGGTCTTTTCGTCTCCGACGCGGTAGGCAGCAATAGCCACTTTCTCTGTCGAAGCCACCACCTTGAACGATTCGGGGATGGAAGTGATGGTGTCGCCATGGCTCATCCACACCTGGCTGCCGGGGTTGATGCCGCTCATCAGCGGATCGCTCTCGTCGACCTTTGTAAGCCACGCACGGCCATATTCGCGCGTCTGGGTGGGTTCGACCTTGCCTCCGCCCTCCCAGGCGATAAACTGGGCGCCGTAGCATATACCGAGCACCGGCACATGGCCGCGAAGGCGACTCAGGTCGGTGCGGAAAGCCTTCTCATCGTAGACAGAGAAAGGGGAACCCGAAAGGATGACGCCGATCACCGACTCATCGCCGTAGGGAAACTTGTTGTAGGGGACAATCTCGCAATAGGTGTTGAGTTCGCGCACACGGCGACCAATGAGCTGTGTGGTCTGCGACCCGAAGTCGAGAATTATAATTTTCTCCTGCATAGATTATTTATGATTGAGTGAAAATTTGATTTTTAGAGGTTTATGTTCTGTCAAGCGGGTAAGGTTGGCGACACGGAGACGCTATGTCCCGGCCATCGCCTCGGCTGATTTGCGTGTGCCGACTATCCAGAGGCGGTCGCCGGCGCGGAGCTCGATGGTAGCGGGGCGGTCGAAGAATTCGCCCGCGCGCTCCAGGGCCACCACATGGGTGGAAAAGCGACGGCGCACGTCGGCCGTAGCCAGGGTCTCCCCTATCAGCGGTGATGCTTCGGTGAGCACAATGTCGGTCAGGCGGAAGTCGGAGAGTTCAGGCCGGTCGGTCGGTTCAGGCTGGTTGACATCCATCACGGTCAATACCTGACTGATCTGCTCGTCGGTGCCTATCACTCCGGCCGTATCGCCCGGGAAGATACGCGTATCGCCGCCGGGCACCATTATGATAGTGTTGCCGCGCTGAATCATCACCACGCTTACGCCGTAAAGCTGGCGTATCCTGGAGTTGACCAGACGTTCGCCCACGAACGGGCATCCGTAGCCTACGTGGATATAGGCCAGATGCAGGTCGTTGACGAGGTTATTGTTTTTACCCGAGCGGCGGAGTTCGCGCTCGTTGAGGTTGTCGATAAATTTGGTCTCGATATGGCGCAGCTGGCGGCTGAGCTCTTTAGAGAAGAACAGAATGATCACCATCAGGCAGGCCAGTCCGAGGAATATGGCTCCTGTAAGCGAAAAATAGAAGGACAGCTCATACACTATGAAGCCCAGCACAAGCAGCAGGCGGAACACCATCAGGATGATGCGCGCCACTTTGAGCTGCGAGGCCGTCACGCGGGCATCCTCGCTCCCTTTGGCCATCTGCGGAGGGAGGCAGAGAGCCAGCAGGAAGGGCGCCATCAGCAGCAGCGTGACCGCTACCGTAATCAGTTCGCCCCATCCGGGCACCATCTTCTCAATCTCAGGCGCCAGATACGTATGGGAAGCCAGCGAGATAGCCACCAGCACTATGGAGTAGAGCATCAGACGCCACAGATAGCAGCGCAGAAGCAGTGTCCAGGCCCTGCGCGTTGCGCCATTTTCCGACATCTGCGCCGAGCGGCGCTCGCGGCCGGCGAGCAGCCAGTGGAATCGGGCCGGGATATGGCGCTCCACGATGCGATAACACGGGTCGGCCATACGGATGAAGTAGGATGTCGTAAATATGGTGATTACCGACACAGCCACGATTATCGGATAGATTTCGGGATTGAGCACCCCCAGGCTCATACCCAGAGAGGCGATAATGAAGGAGAAATCGCCGATCTGAGTCAGCGAAAATCCGCTCTCCATAGCCACGCGGAGCGGCTGGCCCGTAGCGAGCATTCCGAAAGTGCCGAACACAATCATCCCCACTATCACAGTGAGCGACAGCAGCAGAATAGGCCACCAGTACTGCACTATGGTATCTGGCTGGACCATCATACCTACCGAAATGAAGAATACGGCGCCGAAGAGGTCCTTCACCGGGCTGACCACGCGCTCTATGCGCTCGGCGTAGCTCGTGCCGGCCAGGATCGAGCCCATCACGAAGGCTCCAAGGGCCAGCGAGAATCCGCAGAACACCGAAAAGACGGCCATACCCAGACACAGCCCCATCGAGACCACCAGCAGGGTCTCGTCGTTGAGAAAGCGCCGGAAGCGGTTGAGCATCGACGGGAGCACGAACACTCCCACCAGGAACCATATAATCATGAAGAAGGCCAGCTTGCTGATGCTTTTAAGCATCTCGCCTCCCTCCACGGTCTTGTTGATGGCGATGGACGAAAGCAACACCATCATCACCACGGCAAACAGATCCTCGACAATGAGCACGGCAAACACCAGCGAGGCGAATTTCTTCTGCCTGAGGTTCAGGTCGGTGAATGCCTTGATGATAATCGTGGTCGACGACATAGACAGCATGCCGCCGAGGAAAAGCGCATTGATGAAGGTGAAGCCGAGCAGATGGCCTATCAGGAAGCCTGCCCCCATCATGCCGCAAACGATGATAAGCGCTGTCACCACGGCCGATCCGCCCGTGTTGACCAGTTTTTTAAAGCTGAACTCCAGTCCGAGCGAGAACAGCAGCACGATGATACCGATCTGAGCCCAGAATTCGATGTTGGCTTCGGTAGTGACGCTCGGCAGCGGCTTGAAATTCGGGCTGGCAAGGAATCCGGCCACAATATAGCCCAACACCACCGGCTGCTTTAACCATTTGAAAAGCAGAGTGGCTATGGCGCCAAGCAGAAGGATGAACGCCAGGTCGGAAATCAGCGAGTTGATGCCGTGCATAAAGGGCTGTTATGGTGGTTTCGCGCCGCCCGGGGCGGAAGGCCTTCAGGCGGCGCGGAAGCTGCTTACTTTGAGAGGGTGAACCGGCGCGAGGCCAGGCGGTAATTGTCGCAGAAGAGTTCCACAGTGTACTCGCCGGGGTTGAGCGTGGAGTTCACGTCCCAATACACGGTGATACCGCCGATCTCTTCTCCGCCATATTCTATCTGCTTGCGGGCAGAGGCTCCGAGCGTCGAACCTTCGAACTGGAACGAACCGCCGCCGGTGAGCAGGTCGCCTTCGGGGTTGGTGATGCGTATCCAGATGGTCTTCTCGCCTACCGGGGTGGAGTTATTCTGCGGGATGGTGAAGGTGACCATCAGCTGGCGGGCTTTGGCCACATGCTTCTCCTTCTTACCCTTCTTGTTGAGCGCCACGAGGTTCACTCCGGTGACATTCAGCTTTTCGGCCAGGGTCATGCGCTCGTTGAGCACCTTGTTGTTGGCCTCGACAGTCTGGATGTTGGCTGAGAGCTGACGGTTCTGCTCCTTCACCTCGGTGTTTTCGGTGCGGAGCTCCTGATTCTCCTTGTTGAGCTGATTGATCTGCTCCACATAGGTGCGGAGAATCCCTTTGAGCGTGGCGATTTCGTCCTGCAGCTTCTTGATCTGGGCGGCAGATTTGTGCTTCTCGTTGTTGAGTTCCTGAAGAAGTTTCTCCACCTGAGCGCGAGCCGCCGAATATTTCTGTACAATCGAGTCGTTGGCCAGCAGCGAGGTCTGATTCTCATACTGGGCGAACTCGTTGTTGAGAGCGGCATATTCGTTGGCCAGCTGAATCTGGTCGTTGGCCAGCTGGAGCTGCTCGATCTGCTGTTGCTGCTCCTCGTTCTGCTTCTTCTGGTTCATCAGAAGGAACGCAGCGGCGAGAAGCACCACTGCCAGAACTACCATGAGCCCGACGATAAGCTTACCCGTATTCTTCCCGTTTTTGGGCTGAGGAGCCACATAGACCGATTCGGCCTCGGGATTGCGGTGGGGATGGCGCTCATCGGCTGCAGGACGCCCGGCAGGCCGCTGTGCCTGCGAGGGCTGAGGCTCAGGGCGCGATGGCTGAGGTGCGGGGCGTGATGCCGGAGCCTTGGCAGGTTCGGGACGCTGAGGCTGCTCGGTCCGAGGCCCGGGAGCCTCGGAATGTGGTGCGGGAGCAGGCTCAGGGCGCAAGGCCGGTGCCGATTCTTGTTCAAATTTGCGCGACATGGCTGCGGCGCGGCGCAGCCGGTCGTTGAGGGTTTCGCCCCCGGGATGAGGTTTATTTTCGTTGTCCATACCGACGAAAATTATTATCTGTTAGATTCTTTCGGATATATGCTGTCACATGCCGCGGCCGTGGCAGTTCTTAAACTTCTTGCCCGAACCGCAGGGACAGGGATCGTTGCGGCCTACCTTGGGCTGAGCCTTGATGGGCTGCACCTTGCGAGGCCCGCCGCCGGCATTGGCTGCTGCCTGACGGTTGGCGTTCTCGCCCGGCATAGACTCCTTGGAGGCTGTATACTGCGAGTAGTCGTTGCGGCGTTCGGGCATAGCCTGACGCACCTGAGGCTGAGCGGGTGCGGGAGCCTCGGGAGCCTCAGGGGCTTCCGAAGCAGCGGGAGCGCTTACCGACACATTCGAGGGCTGGGGCTGCTGCACGAAGATCTGACCGCGCATCAGGGCTGCCAGAGCCTTCTGGTTGAGATTGTTGAGCATGGCCTCGAAGATGTGGAACGACTCCACCTTGTAGATTACCAGCGGGTCTTTCTGCTCGTAGGATGCATTCTGTACGCTCTGACGCAGGTCGTCGAGCTCACGCAGATGCTCTTTCCAGAGTTCGTCGATGGTGACCAGCAGGATGGCTTTCTGCCACTCCTTGACCACCGACTTGCATCCCGTGTTGTAAGCCTCGATGATGTCGGCACGCAGATGGAACACACGCTTGCCGTCGGTCATAGGCACGATGATCTTGCCCGTGGCGCCGCGGTTCTCGACCCATTCCTTGATTACAGGCATGGCCACTTCGATAATGCGCTGGCTGCGGCGGTCGAGATTGGCGTTGGCTGCGGCATAGAGAGCCTCAACCTTGTCCTCACGGCTCATCGAGGGGAATTCCTCAGCTGTGAAGGGCGGCTCGATGGTGAGCACACGCATCAGTTCGAGCGACAGCTCCTCGTAGTCGGTCGGAGCGTCGTAGGTCAGCACCATGTTCTCAATCAGGTCGTAGGTCATGTTGGCGATGTCGATACCGATGCGCTCGCCCAGCAGAGCGTGATGGCGGCGGTTGTAGATATACGTACGCTGCTTGTTCATCACATCGTCGTACTCCAGCAGGCGCTTACGGATACCGAAGTTGTTCTCCTCCACGCGCTTCTGAGCGTTCTCAATGGCGTGGGTCACCATCTTGTTCTCGATCATCTCTCCATCTTTGAGGCCGAGGGTGTCGAGCATCTTCATCACGCGGTCGGTGGCGAACAGACGCATCAGCTGGTCTTCGAACGACACATAGAATACCGACGAACCCGGGTCGCCCTGACGGCCGGAACGGCCTCGGAGCTGACGGTCCACGCGGCGGCTTTCGTGACGCTCTGTACCGATGATGGCCAGACCTCCGGCGGCTTTCACCTCGGGGGTGAGCTTGATGTCCGTACCGCGGCCCGCCATGTTGGTGGCGATGGTGACAGTGCCTGCGCGGCCTGCCTGAGCCACTACCTGAGCCTCCTTCTGATGGAGTTTGGCATTCAGCACCTGACACTCGATATGGCGCATGTCGAGCATGCGCTTGAGCAGTTCGGAGATTTCCACCGAGGTGGTACCCACCAGCACGGGGCGGCCTTCGGCGCGCAGACGCACGATCTCATCGATTACGGCGGCGTATTTCTCTTTCTTGGTCTTGAAGACGCGGTCCTCCATGTCGATACGGGCCACGGGGCGGTTGGTCGGGATGGTCACCACGTCGAGTTTGTAGATATCCCAGAGCTCTCCGGCTTCGGTCTCGGCCGTACCGGTCATACCGGCCAGCTTGTGATACATTCGGAAATAGTTCTGCAAGGTGATGGTGGCGAACGTCTGAGTGGCGGCCTCCACCTTCACTCCCTCCTTGGCTTCGATGGCCTGATGCAGACCGTCGCTGTAGCGGCGACCTTCCATGATGCGGCCTGTCTGCTCGTCGACGATCTTGATTTTGTTGTCGTCGATTACGTATTCGTTATCCTTCTCGAAGAGAGTGTAGGCCTTAAGCAGCTGGGTGACGGTGTGCACGCGCTCGCTCTTGATGGCGTAGTCGGCCATGGCCTCATCCTTCTTCTGCTGGCGCTCGGCAAGGTCGGAGATATGCTCCAGCTCCGACAGGCGGGCGGCGATGTCGGGGAGCACGAAGAACTGGGGATCCTGGTTCTTGTCGGTCAGCACCTCATATCCCTTGTCGGTCAGCTCTACGGAGCGGTTCTTCTCGTCGATGACGAAATAGAGCGGGTCGGTGACCACGGGCATCTCGCGCGAATTGTCCTGCAGATAGTAAGCCTCGGTCTTGAGCAGGGCGTTCTTCATACCCTCCTCGCTGAGGAATTTGATCAGCGGCCCGTATTTGGGCAGACCCTTGAAGGCGCGGAACAGCAGCAGTTCGCCCTCTTTGCGCGTCTCCTTGTCGTCGCTGACGATCTTCTGCTTGGCTTCGGCCAGGATCGAGGTGACCAGGCGCTTCTGAGCCTGATATACCTTCTCCACATTGGGCTTATAGTCGTTGAAAAGCTGATCGTCGCCCTTGGGCACCGGGCCGGAGATGATCAGAGGCGTACGGGCATCGTCGATGAGCACCGAGTCGACCTCGTCGACGATAGCGTAATAGTGCTTGCGCTGCACCATGTCGGCGGGCGACATAGCCATGTTGTCGCGGAGGTAGTCGAAGCCGAATTCATTGTTCGTACCGAATGTGACGTCACATTCGTAGGCTTTGCGGCGCTGGGGTGTGTTGGGCTGATGCTTGTCGATGCAGTCGACCGTAGAGCCGTGGAACATGTAGAGCGGGCCCATCCACTCCGAGTCGCGCTTGGAGAGGTAGTCGTTGACCGTGACCACATGTACGCCCCGGCGCGAGAGCGAGCGGAGGAACACCGGGAGCGTTGCCACAAGGGTCTTACCCTCACCGGTGGCCATCTCGGCGATCTTACCCTGATGGAGCACTACGCCGCCGATCAGCTGCACGTCGTAATGGACCATATCCCATACTATCTCGTTGCCGCCGGCTATCCAGCGGTTTTTCCAGATGGCCTTATCCCCCTCGATGGTGACGAATTCGCGGCCTTCGGCGGCCAGATTGCGGTCCATCTCGGTGGCGGTCACCTCTATGGTCTCGTTTTCGGCGAAGCGGCGGGCTGTTTCGCGCATGGTGGCGAATACGATGGGCAGATGGTCGTTGAGCTGAGTCTCGAGGATGTCGAGGATGTTCTTCTCATGCTCGTCGATTTTGTCCCAGAGCGGCTGACGCTCGTCGAAGGGGAGGTCTTCCACCTTGGCGCGGAGCTCAGCTGCGCCCTGCTCGTCGGCCGAGATGGCCTGGGCGATATCGGCGCGCACCTGGTCGATTTTGCCGCGGAGTTCATCGTTGCTGAGGTCTTTGAGCGTGGGGCCTATTTCGTTAATTTTGTCCACGATGGGACGGATCTCTTTGAGGTCGCGCTGCGACTTGTTACCAAAGATTTTGTTAAGAATAGATTGAAGTGACATTTTTAATGTATGGAGGAGGCGCCCGCCATGGGGCGCTGAAGTTTCTGTAATTTAAGGGGATTCACACGGTCGAAGCCTTGCGCGGCGGCCTGAGAGCGCTTCCGGAGCGATGCTGTATGGCACGGAGGGCTCAGAACCGCAGGCGCGGCAGGGCTGCGCCGTTGGGCGAGCGTATGCGCAGGATTCCGGCCACAGTCGGGGCGAGCACCCGAGCGTCGGTGGGGGTGTCGATGGTCTGCTTCCTGATGCCCGGAGCCAGGATGAAGGCCGGGGCCACAGTGGTGGCGGCGCGCAGTGTAGTCTGCGGGGTGTCGGTATCGCTGTCGTCGTCCACCTCCTGCCATCCGGGAGCTATGGCCACAAAGACGTCGCCTGCGGTATCCACCACAGTGTTGCGGCGCGTGGCCTCCGGATTGTCGGTGGCGCGGCGGTCGATTACGTCATTGATGGTCCAGGCGTTGGTCACTCCGCTCATGCGCGTGAGGAAGCGGGCCGATTCGCTGCGGATTTCGTCGAGGTCCTTGTTGCGGTCCTTGGCCAGCTGGCGGTTGAGATACAGCTGACCGTTGTGGTATCCGCTGACCCATTCACCGTTGCCGTATATGGCCATCAGATACATGTTCAGCAGCGACACGGCCTTGCGCGAGGAGAACTCGCCGAAGGGTGTCCCCCACTTTTCGTCATCGCGGCGCGTGCGGTTAGTGACCGGCGTACCGGCCAGGAACACCATCGTATGGTCCATGCCCGGACCTTTTTCCTCGATGATGGTAAAGAGGCGCTTCAGATCGCGGTCCAGACGCAGATAGGCGTCCATGGTCTCGGGGCGCACGTCGGCCTCGCGCCCGTAGGCGTATGGCTGGAGCGTGTAGCCCAGATTGAGCATGTCGGTATATTCGCGCTTGCCAAGCGAGAAACTCGTCAGATAGTCGGCCGCCATCGAGGTAATGTCGGCGTTGACCATCGGCGAATTCTTGTATGCCTTATATCGGTGGGCCATTGTGCGCGGGAACGCATGGCGGAAGGGATACAGCTTCTTGTAGGCGGGCAGGTCGGGCATGTCAGCCACGGGAATCACGGGTGTCCACTGCATCGTATCGAGGCGGAACTCGTTAGCCTGCAGCCTGTTGCGCGTCTGCGCGGCCTGCGGGAGGTCTTTATAGTGGGTGGTGGTGGCCCATTTGCCGGTGGCATCGTTCACCCAGAAGCCGCTGTTGCCAGCGTGACCGGCCAGGATGATGGCCTGCTCGGGCTCGGAGGCTATGGCGTAGACGTAGCCGAGGCCTCCGGCGTCGATTCGGAGCTCATCGGCCAGAGTAGATGCCTTGAGGGCTGAGGGTGAGAGAGTTTCGTTGGTAAAATTACCGATTACAGCCGGGTCGGTCAGCACCGACTGAGCGCGGCGCGACGTAGCGTCGTAGACGGTAGAAGCGCCGATACCCGTCACCGAGGGGGAGGCGCCGGTGAACAGCGTGGCAGTGGCTGCCGCTCCGTCGAGAGCCGTGCCGTAGTCCAGATTCGTAATGGCTACGCCATCCTCGAGAAGGCGGCGCAGGCCGCCGTCGACCATCTGCGGACGCAGCAGGTCGATATAGTCCATCGAAAGCCCCTCAACCACGATGCCCACCACCAGCGAGGGGCGCTTGGGCAGCTCTTTGCGCTCCTGAGCCACCGACGGGGCAGAAATGCCCACGGCAGTAAGGGCCGATGCCAGAAGCACGGTCATGGAGCGGGTGATATGTCGCGTCGGTTTCATCAGCGTTTGCGAGTGGCTTTATTTTCGGCGGGAGTGGCCCCGGATTGCGATTTTTTACGTAACTCCTTGCGGTAGAGGAGGATGAACACGGCTGAGCGCACCATGTCGGCGGCTATCAGCATCGGGAAAGCTGCGTTGAGCCGCTGCCCGAACAGTACCGGCGAGGCAAGGAGCGCCAAAAGCACCACAAAGTTACAAATTTGGTAGCAATAAACCACACTCCGACATGATTTTATCCATACTCCGACGGCCGGAATCAGGCAAAGCGGGTTAAGCCAGAGGTAAGTCCAGTTGGGCGAGGTGGCCTCGTGGGTGGATACGAAGATCAGAAACGTCTGCGCCAGCCCCAGCAGGAAGAAGACTCCGAACAGCGTCGAGTCGAACCATCGCGAGAGTCTGCCGCGGCGCATATCGCGTATGGAGATGACGACAGTGATTACCAGCAGATAGAGCGACACCGCCACGGGGCTAAGCGCCCGGGGTGTGGGCGCGAGAGCCATGCCCTGCCCGGGTCCGTCGACGAGTATGTCGGTGGCGCTCACCAGCGGATGCGTTGAGCCATCGGGGGCCGTGGAGGTGGCCTGCGCGAGCGTCTGCATCATGTGGACAGGGGCAAAATCGCGCTCCGCCGGGGTCAGCGGATAGTCGATGCCTGAGCCGAGAGCCAGGTCGATGCCAAACTGATACCAGGGATAGTTGGCATGGTAGCGACTCATCTCAGAGCGGAAAGTCTCCCCTGCCGCCGGAGCGTAGCGGAGCTGCAGCGAATCGCCCATAGCGCGCTGAATGATGCGCAGCGGACGCGTGGCGCAATTGTCCTTTACGTAATTGTAGCGGTAGACGCGGTTTTCGGGCCGCAGGTTTTCCCCCACAAGGTCGTAGATCATCCGGGCCTGCGACGGGGTAAGGTTTAGTGCCTGCTCGGTGACGCGGCGCCCCTGACGGCGGTAATCCTCAAGCACTATGGCGGTGGGGAATGCCCAGGCCTCATAGTCGGTCTCCCCTTTGCAGAAGCGCCATACGAAATTAGGCGCGGCGAAATCGAACACGCCCCAGTTGACGGCCACGTCGAGGTCTCCGCGGCGTATGCGCAGGGCCGAATGGCCTTCAAGCTGGTAAATCTGCGAGCCGGGAGCTGCCGTCAGCATGCTGATCCGGATCTCAGGCTGCTCGGCGGCCGTGATGACGGAGTCTGACGGGTCGACGGGAGCCTTCTCAGCCCCGGGAGCGGCGGAGAGTGGCTGGATTAAGGCGCAGAAAGCCGCCGCGGCCAGGGGCCGCAGCAGCTTAGTGGTTATGTGGGTTATGGAGGTTCTTATGGTCATTTCAGATATTTGAGTGCATAGATGGCGTAGAGGAGCACCACAGCGTAGCCTATCGCCGGCACCACGAAGGCGCCCGAGATGCTCCAGGCTTCGGCGCAGACTCCCATGAGCACCGTGCCCACGGCGCCGCCGAGCGGGGTCATCATCATCAGCGAGGATGCCATCTTGGTGTCGCCCTTGGCCTGCGGAATCGAGAGCGCGAAGACGGTGGGGAACATTATGGCCTCAAAGGCATAGCAGATGAACACTCCGGCGCGCGAGAGGGCGCCGAAGTTGCACGCCACAAGCACCGCGCCTGCCACTGTCATCACAGCGCAGACGACGAGCACCTTGCGGGCGTCAATCTTCGACATAACCCAGCTGCCGACCACGCGTGCGAGCATGAACAGCCCCAGTCCGCAGACGGAGAGCACGGCTGCCGCCGTGGTGGGCGTCATCCAGCCGCCGTCGGTGGCGTAGTTGATGAAGAAGGAGTTGATAGCTATTTCGGCGATCTCGTAGAAGAAGAGCGCTCCGACGCCAAACATGAAGCCGCGGTTGCGCACCAGGCGCCCCAGAGCGCGGAAGGGTGAGGCAGCCGTGGCGCCTTCATGGCCGGGAAGGGTGTCTGAGCGCTGACCTATTTCGGGCAGCTTTACGCGGGTGAAAACGATGGCAACCACCAGCACCACAGCGCCCATGATGGCGTAGGGTACGGCCACTGACGAGTCGGCATTGCGGAAAAGGAATCCGCCCACGATGGCCGGAGCAAGAATGCAGCCCAGACCGTTGAACGACTGGGCGAGATTCAGGCGCGACGGAGCGGTGGAGGGGTCGCCAAGCTCGGTGACGTACGGGTTGGCGGCTGTCTCAAGCACCACCAGTCCGCATCCGATCACGAACAGCGACACCAGGAAGAAATTGAACGACATGGCGCTCTCGCCGGGGATAAACAGCAGTGAACCCAACCCGAACAGCAGCAGGCCGAGCACCACGCCGCGGCGGTAGCCATAGCGCGTGATGAATATGCCGGCGGGAATGGCCATCAGGAAATACCCGATGTAGGTGGTGGCCTGAATCATCGACGAGTGGGTGAGCGAGATGTCCATAGCCATCTGGAAATGCTTGTTGAGCACATCGAGGATAGCACGGGCAAAACCCCACATAAAAAACAACGAGGTGACCAGCACGAATGGCACCACGTATTCCTTCTTGACGAGCCGGGCGCGACCCGGCCGATGTTCTTGTCCGTTGTCAGAATGTTGTTTCATAGTTGTTGTATAGTTATCCAAAACATAAAACGGATTTCCCGCCGGAAAATTGTGAACTCCACCCTATAAATAGCGATGCGCCCCCGGGGTAAGCGGGGGCGCATTGCTGACGGCTGCTCGCGGGAGTTGCCGATGGGGGGCAGGCGCAGGTGACTGCTGCAGTGTGCGGGCAGCCTGCTGCCTTATGGTGTTTCAGCCCTGAAGATTAGAGCTGGGGACCGGCTGCTACGAGAGCTTTACCGGCTGCGTTGTGTTCGAACTTCTTGAAGTTATTGATGAACATCTCAGCAAGCTTGGTGGCTTTCTTGGTCCACTCTTCGGGGTTGGTGTAGGTGTCGCGCGGATCGAGGATAGCGGGATCTACGCCGGGAAGTGCGGTCGGCACGGTCAGGTCGAAGAGAGGAATCTGCTTGGTGGGAGCGTTCAGGATAGCGCCGTCGAGGATGGCGTCGATGATACCGCGGGTGTCGCGGATCGAGATACGCTTGCCGGTACCGTTCCAGCCGGTGTTGACCAGATAAGCCTTGGCGCCGCTCTTCTCCATCTTCTTAACGAGTTCCTCAGCATATTTGGTGGGGTGCAGGCTCAGGAAGGCTGCGCCGAAGCAAGCCGAGAAGGTGGGGGTGGGCTCGGTGATACCGCGCTCTGTGCCGGCGAGTTTCGAGGTGAAACCGCTCAGGAAGTAGTACTTGGTCTGCTCGGGGGTCAGGATCGACACGGGAGGAAGCACACCGAAGGCGTCGGCGCTCAGGAAGATTACATTCTTGGCGGCGGGGCCGTGGCTACCCGGAGCGATCTTCTGGATGAATTCGATAGGATAGCTTACGCGGGTATTCTCTGTGACGCTCTTGTCGGCGAAGTCGATCTTGCCGTCTTTGTCTACGGTAACGTTCTCGAGCAGGGCGTTGCGACGGATAGCGTTGTAGATGTCGGGTTCGCTCTCTTTATCGAGGTTGATAACCTTGGCATAGCAGCCGCCTTCGTAGTTGAACACGCCGTTGTCGTCCCAGCCGTGTTCGTCATCGCCGATAAGCAGACGTTTGGGGTCGGTCGACAGGGTGGTTTTGCCTGTACCGGACAGACCGAAGAAGATGGCGGTGTTTTCGCCCTTCATGTCGGTGTTGGCCGAGCAGTGCATCGAAGCCATGCCCTTGAGCGGGAGGTAGTAGTTCATGATGGAGAACATACCCTTCTTCATTTCGCCGCCGTACCAGGTGTTGATGATCACCTGCATGCGCTGGGTGAGATTGAAGGCTACGCAGGTCTCGGAGTTGATGCCGAGTTCCTTCCAGTTGGTGACTTTAGCTTTCGAAGCGTTGAGCACCACGAAGTCGGGGGTGAAGTTTTCGAGTTCTTCCTTGGTGGGGCGCACGAACATGTTGGTCACGAAGTGAGCCTGCCATGCCACTTCCATGATGAAGCGAACGGCCAGACGGGTGTCGTGGTTGGTACCGCAGAAGGCATCTACTACGTAGAGGGGCTTATCGCTCAGCTCCTTGTCGGCGATCTCTTTGAGAGCGTCCCAGGTAGCGGGAGTGATAGGCTTGTTGTCGTTCTTGTACTCGTCGGAGGTCCACCAGATGGTGTCTTTCGAGATGGAATCCTCAACGAAGAATTTATCTTTGGGCGAGCGGCCGGTGTAGATACCGGTCATCACGTTGACGGCGCCGAGCTCGGTGAGCTGACCTTTTTCGTAGCCGGTCAGGCCGGGTTTGGTTTCGTCGATGAAGAGTTCATCCCACGAGGGGTTGTGGTAAATCTTGGGCGTGCCCTTGATACCATACTGAGATAAATCGATCTTGCTCATTTTTATTATAGCTAATAAAGTTTTTGGTTAATCTACGATTTGGCCGGGAGAGCTTGCCGACGGGCGGAGGCCGGAGGTCGGGGAAACTGCCCCGGAGGGGCTTTTGAGAGGGCCTGAATGGGTCTCGTTATCCGAGTGCAAAGTTAATCATTTTTTCATTAAAAAAAACACCATTAAGGAAAAATTTCCGTAATAAAAATTTGACCATACGGCCACAAAAGAGTCTTATTTGCCCTTAACCGAAATGAAAACGCCCGGCGAGGGTGAAAAGTTTTTGCCGCGTGAGAAAAAAATCGTAAATTCGCCTAGCATTAGGCCGGAAGCCACTCTCCGGCCCGTAAGTTTTTGCCGTCAGCGCCATAGGGTGGCGGCGTCATGTTGTGTCATTAGACCTTTCTCTCCTTCATCCAGCTATGAACAAACCAGCCATCTGCTGCATAGGCCATATCACATTAGATAAAATCGTCACTCCGCGCCAGACAGTCTACATGCCCGGCGGCACGGCCTTCTATTTTGCCCACGGCATCGCTCACCTCGACCCGAGCGACTTTCTGCTGGTCACTTCGCTTGCCGAAAGCGAGATGAAAGCCGTCGACGACATCCGCGCCGAAGGGGTGGAGGTGAAGGTACTCCCCTCCCCTGCCTCGGTCTATTTCGAAAATAAATATGGCGAAGACCAGAACGAGCGCACTCAGCGGGTGCTCGCCAAGGCAGCGCCCTTCACCCCCGAAGGGCTCCGCGATGTGGAAGCGAAATATTTCCATCTGGGCACGCTGCTGGCCGACGATTTCTCGCTTGACGTGATTAAAGCGCTGGCCAGGAAGGGGATAGTATCGGTAGATGCTCAGGGCTACCTGCGCCAAGTGCGCGGTCAGGAGGTGTTTGCCGTCGACTGGCCCGAAAAGACAGAGGCCATGAAATACATCGATATCCTCAAAGCCAACGAGAAGGAGATGGTGACCCTGACCGGGAGCGCCGACCCCTATGAGGCCGCACGCATTCTGGCCGACTGGGGAGTGAAGGAGGTGCTTCTGACGCTCGGGAGCAACGGCTCGCTAATATATGCCGACGGAGAATTTGTGGAGGTGCCCGCCTTCCCGCCCGCCGACGTAGTCGACGCCACCGGTTGCGGCGACACCTACATGACCGGCTACCTGTACATGCGCAATAAGGGAGTATCCTATCTGGAGGCAGGCCGCTTCGCCGCCGCCATGTGCACCATCAAGCTCGGCGCCTCCGGTCCGTTCTCAGCCAGCGCCGAAGCCGTCAAAGAAGTAATCGGCTGATAATTAAGCCCAATATAGCGGGTGGAGGCCTGACTATTTAGAGATCAGCGAGAGGCCGTAGGCGCGTGAAGCGTCGATGAGGGCCGGGACGTGGGCATCGGAATTCACAACCATCGGGACTCCGGCCTTCAGCAGGCGCTCGACATGGCGCTCGGCCGGGAAGATGCACCCGTGTTCGCGGTAGTGCTTGGTATTAATCTCGACAGTGAGCTGACGCTTGGAGGCCACATCTATAATATGGTCGGTGAAATCGTCGGCAAGTGAGCGGTAGAAACCGGTATCCTCGATGCCGGGATGATAATACGAGGCGTTGAGCCTTATCTTGTCGAAATGGCCCAGAATATCGAAGCCGCCGAGGTCAAGCATACGGTGGGATGCCTCGAAAAATTCGCGCACCACATACATAATATCCCCGTGAAACTTCTCATCCATTTTGCGGCGGAACGATTCGAAGCGTCCGTCGGTGTCGACCCACTCCCCGTCCTGCGAGCGGACAAAATGGATAGAACTTATCATATAATCCAACGGAAGGCTCTGGAAATAAGCATCTTGCGGCGTACATATACCGTCGAGATAATCCACCTCCATCCCGGCATAGAAGCGACACTGCGGATGGTCGCGCTTAATGCGCTCCACCTCAGCGAAATAGCGGGCCACATTGTCGCGGTGCATGTTACACGGCGACATGATGGGTACAGGCGAATGAGGCGTGAAGCCATAGTGGGTGAACCCTTCGGCCACAGCCTGACGGGCGAAGGCTTCCATCGTGGCGCGTCCGTCGCAAAACTCTGTGTGTGAATGGAATGTATAGGCCGTGGAGCCTGCCAGTTCGTTTAAAAAATCCATCGGTAAGCAGTGATAGCCCGTAGCAGGGCCGTTCGGGTTAGCGCTTTCGGGGCGCAAAGCGGAGAGTTAGCGTCTTCGGAGCGGTCAGCGCTCCAGAGTGATGACGTCGTTGCGGAGCGTCTGCAGCTCGGCGCGGGCTGCATCAAGCTGACTCTCAGCCTGAAGGATGAGGTCGGCCGAGTCGGCGTCGCCCTTGGCGAAGCGCCGGCGCAGCATAGCCAGATTGCTCATGGTCTCGCGATATTTGGCCAGCTGATCCATATATTCGTGCATGGCATCGCGCGCAGCGGCGGTGCGGAAGTCGGCATAGCTTGTGTAGACGCCGCGTCCGGGGACGCTGAGCAGAAACTCCTGTTTGCGCGTCGTGCGTTCGTTGCCAAGAGCCAGGATTTTCTGACGCAGAGCGTCGCGGTCGGTGTCGGGGCGCCAGGTTTCGGCGATGGCATCAATGCGCGCACGCGAGGCGATAGCGGAATCCTCGGGGTCGATGTTCTGACGCAGGTCGGAGGGGATGAAGATGTAAACCGTCACCTTGCCCGGGATATGATGCCGGTCGGTGGCCCACCAGCCGAGACCGGTAAGCTCGTCGATAGCAAGCATATAGTCGTCGTAGGGCGAGTTATACGGAAGGCCGAGATTCTGCGGCTGGAGGAAGCCGTCGTCGCTGCGGCGGGCGATAAAGATGTCGAGGCCGCCGATGGAGTTTTCACCGTCGTTGGCGAAATAAAGCGTCACTCCGTCGGGCATCAGGAAGGGGTAGTTGGCGTCGCCGCCCTCGCCCAGATGGTCGCCCAGAGGCTGCGGAGCCTCCCAGTTGTCGCCATAGAGCGCCGAGGCCGAATAAAGCTGGAATACGCCAGCCGTATCGGGTGCGGCCCATAGCATTTCGCGCTGGCTTTCAGGCTGATACACCACCGTCGGGTCTGCCACGGGGAAATCGGCCGGAAGCACTTCGCCCGGAGCACGAAGCGAGCCGCTGGAAGGGCTCAGACGGTAGGCGCGGAAGAAATCCTCGGCATCAACGGTCAGCGAGTCGATGATTTCGATATTCTCCACGCGGGCCAGAAGATTCTCCACGCGTTCTATGCGCTCCTGAAGGTCGCCGGAGTTATCAGGAGCGGCCTTGCGGGCCTTTCTTCCTCTCCCTTTGGGTTTTAGCGATTCGCGATACTGCTCAAGAAGTCCGGTGGCCTCGTCAGTCTCGAAGCGCTGACAGGCGAGATTGGCCAGAGCGATCAGGGCGTCATTCGACCCCTTGCGATGAGCCTCCGAATAGGCCTCACGGGCACCGTCGTAGTTGCCCGAAGCCTCCATCAGACGGCCGATTTCAAGCGAGATGTCGGGATTCTTTGGCTGCGCGGCCTCCAGAGTACGCAGCATCTCGATAGCGTCGTCGGTGTTGCCGTCCTCAGCCATAATCCGTGCCTCTTCCAGCGACTGGGCCTGCAGACCCAGGGCGCAGAAGGCAGAAAGAGCGAGAATTGAGAATATGCGGAAGAACATATCAAATAAGTCAGAAGTCAGAGTTATGAGTTATGAGGTCAGAAGTCAGAGTTATGAATTATGAGATCAGAGTTTTACGGCTTTTTGGCCTAACGGGTTGAGTATATGGACGATGAGGTCGAAGAAGAGAGCGTAGGCGTCCTGGCGCGAGCCGTTGCCTTTGCTGGCGCCGTCGAAACGGCGGATGAGGTTGAGAATCTCGATGGTCTGCCACGGACCATAATGGCGCATGGCGGCGGTGACATCCTTCAGCTGGCTCGGCCATTTGAAGCCGAGTTCGCCCATCAGGCCGCGGTCTGACTTGTCGGGGGCATAGAAGGCCACCATGAGATTGGCGAACAGATTGAAAATCAGCGGAGCAAGCATCTGCGGAGCATGGTCCTTCGGATCGCGGCGGAAGGTCTCGAAGATGCGCATCGTGCGCGCCACATCGCGGTTGGCTATTGCCGAGACAAACTCAAAATGGTTGTAATCCTTTGAGATTCCGATATTTCGCTCCACAGCCTCGGGGGTAATCATGGCGCCGGGACCGAGCACTACCGTAAGCTTGTCGACCTCCTTATAGAGGCGCGACAGATCGGTGCCGACAAATTCAGCCAGCATGGCCAACGCTTTGGGATCGACCGTGAGGCCCTTTTCCTTAATGAAACCGCTGAGCACATTGTCGATATTGGCGCCGTTGAGCTTTTTTGACTCGAAGATTACGCCTCCGCAGGCCTTCATGGCCTTGGTCAGCTCGGCTCCCGAATACTTTTCGCCCCTGAAGCAGAGCACCAGCACCCCGGCCTGGTTGGGCGAGGCCACATAAGGCGCCAGCGCGTTGGCAAAGTTGGCTCCGTGGGCCTGCATCTCCTTGACTATCACCACCCTGCGCGGCGACATCAGCGGCAGCTGACGGGCATCGGCCACGATAGCCGCCGGCGAATCGAAGTCGGGTGCATAGAGCATCGAAAGGTCGAAGTCGCGGTCGTCCTCGGCTATTACGGCCTCGAAACGGCTCACGAGGTCGTCGATATAGTAGCCCTCCTCGCCGTGGAGGATGTAGACGGGGGCTAACCGGCCCTTTTTGAGGTCGGAGCAGAGCGACAGGTAAGTAGTGGTTTCGGCCATTGGACAGACATAAAGTTGGCGGCGTTTGCCAAAAGTTTCGTAAATTTACGGAGATTTTTCGATTTATGCCACAAGATAGACGATTAAATCCTGCTGAGCTTCCGCAGCTCAACCTTCCGCCCTGCCGTCTGAGCATCAGCGATGATGCCGACGGGGTGCGCCGTGTGCTGGATCCGCTGCGCGGACGCCGCGTGGCTCTGACGCCCGAGGAATGGGTGCGCCAGCATTTTGTGGCATGGATGATCGACCATCTCGACTATCCTAAGTCAATGATGGCCAATGAGGTAGCAATCCATTTCAACGGAATGTCGCGTCGATGCGACACCGTCGTCTACTCGCGCCGGGGGCTGATGCCACTGATGATTGTAGAATACAAGGCGCCCGGCATCACCGTAAGCCAGAAGACCTTTGACCAGATCGTGCGCTACAACTCCGTGCTTCGGGCGCGCTGGCTTGTGGTGTCCAACGGGCTCAGCCACTATATCGCCCGCATCGACTACGAACGCGGCCGGGTCATATTTCTGGAATCTATGCCCACGCGCGAGGAACTGATGAGCCAGGAGCGCTGACCGCGAATCGCTTTCTACAGTTTGGAGGAAAAAAGGGAAGCGCCCGAACCGCTGAGGGATCGGGCGCTTGCGTATAATCGAGTCTTCGTAATTCGATTATTCGGCAACCACTTCGAAGGGGATTTCGACAGAAACTTCCTTGTGGAGGTTGATTTTGGCGGTGTACTTGCCAAGTTCCTTGACAGCTTCTTTGAGCACGATGGTCTTGCGGTCGATGTTGTGACCGAGCTTTTCAAGGGCTTCGGCGATCTGGATGTTGTTGACAGAGCCGAAGATGGTGCCGGTGGCGGAAGCCTTGGCGCCGATGGTGAGGGCAACGCCTTCGAGCGAAGCTGCGAGAGCTTCAGCATCAGCCTTGATCTTGGCAATCTTGTGAGCGCGCTGACGCTGGTCCTCTTCGAGCTGGAGGAGGTTGGAGCGGTTGGCGATCACGGCTTTACCCTGGGGGATGAGATAGTTACGTCCGTAACCATCCTTTACTTCAACGATATCGTCCTTGTAGCCAAGGTTCTGGACATCTTCTTTCAATATGATTTTCATAATTCTGTGTCGGTTAGGGATAAGTTGACGGTGTAGATTTATTTCATCAGGTCGGTCACGAAGGGAAGAAGAGCGAGGTGACGGGCACGCTTAACGGCCTGAGCCACACGGCGCTGGAACTTCAGCGAGGTGCCGGTGATGCGGCGGGGAAGAATCT
>CAMEGQ010000017.1 GCA_945916235.1 uncultured Porphyromonadaceae bacterium
TATTTACGGATATAGATTCCGTTCGTCGGATTCATGACTCGTACGCCCTGGAGGTTGAAGTATTCTACTTCGCCTTCCTCAGCGCCTGCCTCAACATCCTCGATGCCGGTGGGCACACCTTCGTTGGTCTTCACCGTTGCACCGACAAACGGGGTAAATTCGGCTTCTACTTCCAATTTGCCTACGTTTTCGAACGGCTTAGCATTGTAAACCATCGAATGGCCGTTGAGCTTCATCGCATAGGTCTGGCTGGGAAGCATGATCACCATTTCCTTGTCAGCTTTTGCCGGAGCTTTTGATGCATTGTTAAACTGTTCAAGATCGTTTTCAGTGGCGTTGTAGAGGATAGCTTCCTTGTCGTCGAAACCGACAACTTTCAGTGTCACCTCATCGCCTTCATTCAGACCGGTCAGTTCGCCGCTGTAGTTGTGTACACCTTCGGTAGCGGCGAGTTCATTGTTCAGCAACGTTACGGTATAGTTGGCTTTGGCCTGAGCAGGCTCGGTAGCGCGGGTATAGAAGTAAACCGGGCGGTTATGCATAGTTGCTGTTCCAGCATTGTAGCAGCGGAACATTCTGAACTGAGTGTTGTAGCGTAAGTATCTAAATGAGCCGACTGTACTGCTGAAGTTGATGTAAGCTGCACCGGTGAGCGGGACAATCTGCTGCTTCTGGCTATTATTTGCTATTGCTTTATCCGTACATGCGCTTACGGTAGCATACTCAGGTTCTGCAGTAAGGATTACATTGGCTTTAGTATCTTTGGTTTGAGGGGTTTTAGGCGATACATAGGCCGGAGCGATTGCGTCTCCACTCTTAGTCTGCATGTTAGTGGCGTAAATGGCAAATCCGTCAGTGCCTTTCTTGAGCTTGAAGATAGCGGCGTTGGCTGCATCGGCCTGGCTGATAGTCTTTCGGTCATCAGGCAGGGTGACTGTCTCTGTTGTGAACTTTTGGTCAGCGCTTGTGAATGTTTTCGACAATAGATAGTCACCTTTGGGAACTGTGTATTGCGTCGAATCGTCTGAATCCACAATTCCCTGGCTGTGGCCGAGGATGATGTATTCGGCGCCTTCTTTGAGGTCTTCGATATTTTCAACCAGAGTCCAGTCGCCTGCTGCTACGCTTGTGGTGGCGTTGAGCTCGTTGATGAGGTTAAATTCGGTTTTGTTGGTTTCGCCTGCGGCGTTCTTACCGGTCACTTCGAAACGGGCGGCCATCGAGTTGCAGTTTACGGTAGTTGAAGCGGCGTCGATAATCGCTGTTGTCGACTCGCCGTCGATCTGATAGGTGACCACAGTAATCTGATCAGCACCTTCCGATGTGAACGTTACGCTCGTACGGTCAGCTCCCAGCGAGTAAGCCGGAGTCGCCGGCACATCAAGTTTCTTAACAGTGTAGGTTGCTACTGCATTCTCCGAAGTATTCATCTCGTCATCGTAGCAATAGGCTGTGATGGTGTAGTTGCCTACTTCTGTAAAGGTGTAAGTATTGCCGTCAGCATCTTTGCGAACTACATTGCCATCCTTTTCAACCTTAAATGAAACGGTATTTCCTTCGGCACTGTTGATAGTGATTGTGGCATCGTCAGTGGGGAGGGTGAAAACTGTTCCGGTTGCGGGAGTGAAAGTGGGAACCGGAATCTCAACTGAAGTATCAATAGCCAGCTCGAAATCGAATGCTTTTACAGCCTTCTTATTTTCTTCGATAGAGAAGGTGAACGAGGTGGCGCCGTTAAGGTCTTTGGCGGTTCCAGACGCCGTAACGGTTTCATCGCCATTATACTTTAGCCCGGCATTAGAAGTAGCTGTTGCGCTAACGAATTTATATCCTTCAGGCGCGTTTACTGTGACAACATTGTTGCTGGTGGTATACAAGCGGAGACCTGCATCTCCGGTGTTGTAGGCAGGATAGGTGTTCCCTGAAATTGTTGCTGATGTTTCAAATGTGTAAGCCTTGTCTTCAGATACCCATTTTACAACTTTTCCATTACCGTATTTATTAGTTGTCCAATCCTGGTTTGCCATTACGACCTGAGCGGTCAGCTTGTTGGGATCTTTAACCAAAACTGAATACGCAGCTGCGTATGTGGAATTGTTCATGCCTTCGGCAGACGCATATACTTCGCTGAAAGTCCATGTGCCGATTTCATCGGGGGTAAAGGTAAGCGGAGAAACCTTGTCAATAAGGCGAGTTTCTTTCCCGCTGGGGCTTGTAGCTACACAGCTGATTTTGGCACCTTCTGTAGTGGAGGAGATGCTGATGGTTTCGCCCAGATTTATAGATTTGCCGTTCTCAGGGGAGAATGTGGGAGTAGCGGCATTGGGTGTAATAGGACCTGTTTCGTAGATGACCTCAATCTTCGTGAATTTAACGGTGCCAGATCCCGTTTTTGTTAAATTAAGATGAAAGAATTTTCTAGTTACATTTATGCCAGTGAGATCAAATGTCGTGACCTTAGTGCTCGAATTAGTAGAGCCTTTAACCGAATTTTTTGATGATTCACTTACGTCGCCAGTGATGGATGTTTCCCCGGTCTGAACATACATTGTCCCAACAGTGCTTTCAGTGCTTTGTTCTGTGTAAAGCTTGATGGTTTTGATGTTGTCAATGGCTGTAGTGTTATACAAAGTAAAACCTGATCCTTTTGTAGCATTGACTTTAATTTGACCGGATTTGGGGTTCACTTGCTTGATTTTAAAAGTGGTACCATCCACGGTGAAATCAAAAGCAGGCGTAACATACTTGTTGGTAGTGTTGTTAAGACTCTTTGGAGTAATTGTGATAGTCGTTTCGGCGGCTATTGTAGACGCAGAAAGTCCTATCAACATTGATAGAAAGAGTAATAGTTTTTTCATAAATGTGATATTGAAGTGAGTTATATAGTTCATTTTCAGGAAGAGAGGGACGCCATACGGGCAGCGCGTAGATTGGTTTCAGGCGGGATAGTTCTGTTGCTGAAAGATATGATTGATGTGTCTGATAGTCTTCCTTTCCCGAAGGCTAAAATTCAATGCAAAGTTACGCTAAAAGGGGCAAAAATTGCCCCCCCCATCGTTAAAAAATGTCAAATAACATTAATCTCCGCCCACATCATCGCATTGACTTGTAGGGGCGCGCCTTGGTGCGACCTATTAGGCGTTGGTAGTCAATGATATAGGTAAAAATTGCTATAGAGAACTCGTTTGGCCAGGTTGCACCAAGGTGCGCCCCTACAGGTTGAGTGTCAGCTCTTTATGTCGAATTTGACAAAAATGAACTGACTCTCCGAGCGGCATTTACATCCATTCATTGCGCAACTTCATGGCTTGCCGAAAAAATCAGGCTTGCAATGTTGGCGCTCTGACGAAAAAGCGCTAAATTTGTGATAACCTTTGGCGACAGGTGATGCCGCCGAAGGTTTCATTGATTTATACGACAAGAAATGGACACGGTGTATTTTTCTATATCCGGATGGCTGGTGGCTGTATGGTGGAGTCTGGGCGCTATGGCTCTCGCCATGGTGTGGCTGCTGACTTTCTATCGCGGCCGTCTGGCAAAAATCATTAAAACCGGCAAAAATCAGGCCGTGGAGGCCTCCGACCCCTCCGAAGGCGCTCCGAAGGAGGCCGTGGATGTGTCGGTGATAGTATATGCCGAGGACAACGCCCAGGGGCTGATGCGCATGCTGCCGTCGGTGCTCGCTCAGGAGTATGCCGGACGCATGGAGGTGATTGTCATCAACGACGGCTCATGCTCCGACGTGGCCGACGTGGTGAAGATGCTCCAGGGCGCTCACAAAAACCTCTACCTGACGTTTGTGCCCGACGAGGCCCACAATCTCAGCCGCAAAAAGCTCGCTATCTCGCTCGGCGTCAAGGCCGCCAAATATCCCTACGTCGTCATCACTTCGGCCAACTGCGAAATCCCCTCCGCCCGATGGCTGACGCTCATGGCCGCCCCGTTCGCCGCGGGGAAGCAGGTGTCGCTCGGCGTCTCGCGCCTGGCCAACCTACGCGGCGCCATGAACCGTTTCGACGAAGCCGAAGCCACGGCCGTCTGGCTATCGTCGGCTCTGGCCGGCCACCCCTACCGCGGTGACGGCCACAACATCGGCTACGCTACCGAGCTGTTTTTCCGTGTGAAAGGTTTCTCGAAATCGCTCACGCTCCATAACGGCGACGACGACATCTTCATCAGCCGTATCGCCACGCCGGAGAACACCGGCGTAGTGGTGAATCCCGACGCCATCGTCACCATCGACTCCGCCATGTCGGAGCGCCTGCTCCGCGAGTCGAGGATAAACCATTGTTTTACAGGCCGCTTCATCACGCGCACGCCCTCGGCGCTCTTCGGCGCCTCCACCCTGATGCTCTGGGCGCTCATCGCCGCCTCCGTCGCCGGGGTGGTGTGGTCGCTCCCCAACGCTCTCCCGGCCTGCATCATCCTTGCCGCCTGGATCGGCCTGCGGCTCCCGCTGGCCATGGCCTGGAAGGGGGTATGCCGTACCCTCGGCATCCGCGTCAGCGCCTGGGCGCTCCCCTGGCTGATGACGTGGCGGTGGGTGCGCTCCATGCGCTACCGCATGGTCTGCGGCCGCCCCTCGCGCAAAAATTATACCTGGCTCCAACACTAACCCCTGCCCGTAAAGGCTGCTCTGCCCCGCATATTCTGACCATGGAACGATATTTTCACCGTCTAACAGCCATCTTGCTGATACTGGCCTTCTGTCTGGCCGCTCCCGACATGGATGCCCGGCGCCGAAAGCGCCACAAAAGGCGTAAGCCGGTGAAAACCACCCGCCTGGTGATGAAAACTCCCACCAAGAGCGGTCCGCTGGAGGATATGGAGCCTTTCGTCACCTTCGAGCGCCCCAACGCCATCACCCGCGGGCTCGACAACCGCGTCATCGCCCTCTGGCAGAGCCACGGACGCTACTACGATCAGAAGACAGACGCCTGGCGCTGGCAGCGCCCGCGCCTGTTCGGCACGGTGGAAGACCTTTTCTCCCAGGGTTTTGTGATGCCCTATCTGATGCCGATGCTCGAAAACGCCGGGGCTTACGTGATGTCGCCGCGCGAACGCGACACCAACCTCACCGAGATCATCGCCGACACCGACGGAAGCCCCGAGGGGGATTTCTATATGCGCAACGGCCGTCACCACTGGCAGGAGTCGGAGCCGATGATGGGCTTCGCCATGCCCAAGGGCCATCTGACCGACGGGGTGAACCCCTTCGCCCTGGGTACATCTGAAACATGCCGCACCGTGGGCCTGAAGGATGTCAAACATGAAAGCACCGCCAACTGGACCGCCACGCTCCCGCGCGCCGGACGGTATGCCGTCTATGTCAGCTACCGCACTATGCACAACAGCGCCCCCGACGCCCGCTATACCATCAACCATCTGGGCGGCACCACCCACGTCACCGTCAACCAGCGCATGGGCGCAGGCACCTGGATATATCTGGGGCATTACGACCTCCCCAAGGGGAAGCCGAGCCTCCCCATAGTGACGCTCTCCAACCGCTCGGCGACCAAAGACGCCGTGGTTAACGCCGACGCCGTGAAGATCGGCGGCGGCATGGGCAATGTGGCCCGCGCCTCGAAGGCTTCGGGCTATCACCCTACCGTCTCCGGCGCACCGCGCTACACCGAGGGCGCCCGCTACTGGCTCCAGTGGGCCGGTATGCCCGAAAAGGTCTACACCGAGAGCCGCGGCACCAACGACTACACCGACGACTATAAGGCCCGCGCCCTGTGGGTCAACCATCTGGCGGGTGGCTCGCCCATGCTCCCCGACAGCGCCGGCCTCGGTATCCCCGTCGATCTGGCCGTGGCCTTCCATACCGATGCCGGCACCAAGCCCGACAGCGTCACCGTGGGTACGCTCGGCATCTTTTCCACTGACGACGGCAATCTGCTCGGCGACGGCCGCTCGCGTTACGACGCCCGCGACCTTGCCAACGCCATCATCGACCAGGTGACATCCGACATCCGCCGCCTCCACGAGCCCGAATGGACCTACCGCGGGGTGAAGGACGGCAAATATTACGAAATCCGCGAGACGAAGGTACCCGCCATGATCATCGAGGCGCTCTCGCATCAGAATTTCACCGATATGAAGTACGGGCTCGACCCGCGCTTCCGTTTCGACGTGGCCCGCGCCGTATATAAAGGTGTGCTGAAATTTCTGGCGCGCCGCTACGGCAAGGATTACACCGTGCAGCCGCTGGCGCCCTCGGCCTTCGCCATCCATGCTCGCGCCAAGGGGCGCTATGTGCTTACGTGGAGCCCCACACCCGACCCGCTGGAGCCAACGGCAGAGCCGGAGTTCTACCAGATTCAGCAGCGCAAGGGCAACGGCGCCTTCCGCACCGTGGCCACCACGCGCGACCCCTTCTGGGAGACCGACATAGCTCAGGGCGACATACACTCGTTCCGCGTCGTGGCCGGCAACGACGGCGGCACAAGTTTTCCGTCGGAAATCCTGGCCGTGTACAACAACGGCGCCGAGGCGCCCGATGTCAACATCGTCAACGGCTTCACCCGGGTGTCGGCTCCCGACACCTTCGAGGGCACCGACTTCTCGGGCTTCAACTTCGCCTCAGATGCCGGAGTGGCCGATCGCGAGGATATCATCACCACGGGCCATCAGTTCAACCATCGCGCGGCTTCGGCCTACGACTCCGACGCCCAGCCGGGCTTCGGCGCCTCGCGCGGCAACCTCGAGAATATGGTCAAGGCCGGTAACACCTTCGATTTCGTCAGTCTACACGGCCGGGCCGTCAAGGCCGCCGGCCGGGGCTTCGTGTCGGAGAGCGTGGAGGCCTATGTCAATGAGATAGCCGTCACAGCGCCCGGCACACCCGGGAATCCGGCGGCTACCGACCTCATCCTCGGCAAGCAGAAGGAGATAGCCCCCGGCAACGGCCGCATGGGCACTCGCTATAAGGCCTTCCCCCGGGGACTCCAGCGCCGCCTGACCGACTATGTGGGTCAGGGCGGCAGCCTGCTCATCAGCGGGGCGTATGTGGCGGAAGACCTGTTCGGCAACGTCTTCTCCGACGACTCCACGCGCATGAGCGATGCGGAATTCGCCACCTCCGTGCTCGGCTACGAATGGCAGCCCGGCTGCGGCCCGACCGACGGCAAGGTGATGCTCGTGCAGTCGCCCTTCCGTCCCTTCGGCTGGAATGAGCGGCTGGAATTTACGGTCGAGGCCGGCCCTGACTGCTATGCCGTGGAGATGCCCGACGCCCTGCGCCCCTCCGACGCCAAGGGATCGCCCATCATGCGGTATGTGGAGAATGGGCTCGCCGCCGGAGTGGCCACCACGCGCCTGGCTCCCGGCACGGTTGCCACGTCGAGCCGGGTGGTGGTGCTCGGTTTTCCGTTCGAGACCATCCGCGGCGAGAAGGCACGAAACGAGGTGATGGAGGATGTGATGAAATTCCTCCTGCCGCTAAAATATTGAATTCATTCAGCTATGGAAAGATATAAATACGGATTTGAAGGGGTAGGGGAGCCGATGATTCCCATGGTGAAGATCCCTAAGATATGTTCGGCAGCGCAGTTTCGCGCCGCAGTGAACTCTATCGGGGAAAACTGCGGCTATGTGGCCCTGCTGCTTACCGACGCCGTGGATGTGGCAGTGGAACCCGATGCCAACTGGACGGCGCGGATGCTCACCGCCGCCGAGGGGTTCAACGCTGCGATGGTCTACTCCGACTATCGCCAAAGGCTCTGTGATGGCGGAGCTGCGGAGGCTTCCGGGGCTACTGCTTCTTCCGCGCCGAAGTTTGAGAGCCATCCCACCATAGATTATCAGGACGGCTCGGTGCGCGACGATTTCGATTTCGGCCGGCTCGTGCTCGTAAACTCTACGGCCCTGAGCCATGCCGCCCAGAGTCTCAAGACCTCGCTGGAATACGGCGCATGGTACGCGGCGCGCCTTCACATGGCCTCCGACGCCGACTTCGGCGGCATCCGCCATCTGCCCGAAACTCTCTACACCGTCGCCGAGCGCGCCGCCGAATCTGACGGCCAGGAGCGACAGTTCGACTATGTCAATCCGCGCAACCGCGAGGTGCAGGTGGAGATGGAGAAGATTTTCACCTCGTGGCTGGCCTGGAGCGGCGCTCTGGTCGACTACCATCAGAAGGTCGACGTCAGTCAGGGCACTTTCCCCGTGGAGGCCTCGGTGGTGATTCCCGTGCGCAACCGCGAGAGGACTATTGCCGACGCCGTGCGGTCGGCGCTTTCGCAATCGGCTGATTTTGAATATAACGTAATCGTTGTCGACAACCATTCCACCGACGGCACCACGCGGATACTCCGCGATCTCGTCGCCGAATACGGGACCCGGCTGGTACACATCATCCCTGAGGAAACTACCCTCGGCATCGGGGGCTGCTGGAACCTTGCTGTGGCCGACGGCCGCTGCGGCCGCTATGCCGTGCAGCTCGACAGCGACGATGTATATAAGCATTCCGGTGTGCTTCAGGTGGTGGTCGACACCTTCCGCTGCGAACGCTGCGCGATGGTGATAGGTAGCTACGAACTTGTTGATTTCCAGGGGAATCCCATACCGCCGGGACTGATTGACCACCGCGAGTGGACCGACCGCAACGGCGCCAACAATGCCCTGAGAATCAATGGTCTGGGCGCTCCGCGCGCATTCTATACCCCGATTTTCCGCCGCCTCTGGATGCCCAACGTAAGCTATGGCGAGGATTATGCCATGGGTCTGCGCATCTCGCGCCAGTGGGCCATCGGACGCATCTATGATTCGCTATATCTCTGCCGCCGCTGGGAGGGGAACAGCGACTCGAATCTTTCGATCGAACGCCTGAACGCCAACAACTTATACAAAGACTGGCTGCGCACAGTCGAGCTCCATGCCCGCCTGCGCATGAACGCCGAATAGATCCCAAGCCCGCCGATTTAGCGATTATATTATCGGTTTGGCGATTATATTACCGATTTGGCGATTATATTACTGTATGGAACCGATTTTGCAATTTCTTCAGGAGCAGTTGGAACGATGGCCTATGGCCCGGCACAATTTCGACGCGCTCACGTCGGTGGAGATGCGCAGCGTGACGGGACCGGGAGGCATGACGTTTCGCATACAGCATAACCCGGCGCGTGCCGTGTCTACCGGAGCAAAGGTGGATGCAGCGACTCTCAGTAAGCGTCCATGTTTCCTTTGCATGAAAAATCGCCCTGAGGAGCAGATGGTATGGCCTCTCGGTGTCGCTGAGGACGGCCTGACGGCCTGCTACCATCTGCTTGTGAATCCGTTCCCGATTTTCAGCCGGCATTTCACTGTGGCGCTTGCCGACCATGCGCCTCAGTTGATTTCCGGCGACGCATGCGCCAAGGCACGCGATATGGTGCTTCTGGCGCAGCGGTTTCCGGGGATGGCGGTGTTTTACAACGGTCCTCACTGCGGAGCCTCAGCGCCCGACCATTTCCATTTCCAGATGGTCGATGCCTCTGACATGCCTCTGCTGGAGCGCGTGGCCCGCGGCGATACTCTCCCCTTTGAAGTGATTTCGGCCGAACTGACCCCGGACAAGATGCCGCAGTGGCTCGCCGGAGTGCTCGCCGCTCTGGCCTCCCGCCCCGAAAATCATGGCGAGGCAGAGCCTCGCGTCAACATCCTCGCGACAGCCACAGGCTCGGGGCTGGTCCGCATGGCGGTGATCCCCCGGCGGGCTCACAGGCCTGATTTCTATGGCACAGACGAAGGGGAGTGGCTGGTCTCGCCGGCCTCGGTCGATCTTGCCGGCACGGTAATCCTCCCTCGCGAGGCTGATTTCCGCTCCTTCAGCCCCGATACGCTCCGCGCTCTCCTCGCCCAGACCACCTACCTGCTGTAAGTATCCTATACATAGGTGTATGCGGATCGACGCAACTGCCCGGTTATTAACCCTTTCGCGCAGCTTTGTTCACATCCGCCAGTAGGGTCGCGCCTTGGTGCGACCTAACCTATAGGATATCAATGATTTACCCTTGGGATAAATTCCATGTCATCGTGATAGGCAAACTTGGGTAGGTCGCACCAAGGCTCGACTCTACCCATTGATAATCAATATATTATGTCATTGTAGGACTTCTTGCCTTTGGCGTATGGTGCGGGGGTGCGGACGAGGGCATTAAGCAGAAAAAATTAGCGCCGGCCCGGTGGGGTCGGCGCTGATTTTTTGAAGATATATGTGTTTATTCGGCGATGGTGCAGACGGCGCAACGGTTCCAGCTGTTTTCCTGGAAGAGCGAGCCGATGCCCTGGCCTTCGGCGTTGACGCGGTTAGCGTCGATGCCATAGCGTTTCACAAGTTCTTTCTTCACTGCGTCAGCACGGCGCTGGGCGAGCTTCTCGTTGAACGAGAGCGAGCCGTCTTTCGAAGCATAACCCTTAACGGTCACCTTGGCGTTGCTGTTGGCTTTCAGCTGATCGGCAACCATAGCGATGTTGGGCTGCTGGTTGGCCTGAACGGTGGCTGAGCTGAAGTTGAAGAATACGTAGTAGATGTTGTTGAGTTCGTTAACCACATTCTCTACGGCAGCCGGGCGGCGGTTGCATGCGTCGAGCTGAGCCTTGAGGTCGTTCAGCTTGTTGACGAGAGCGGCGCTGTTGGCTGTGTTGGCGTCGATCTGAGCGCGCAGGTCGTTGATCTGAGCGTTGAGGGCGTCAATTTCAGCCTGGTCGTAGGGGCGAACGATTACGAAGTGGTGCGTACCGTTGGAGTTGCCGAAATGGTAGGTGACACCGGCTTCGAGTTCGAAGTAGCCGTGGTTGACGTTGTATTCAGCGGAATAGCCGAGCACGTTGGCCTCGGGGGAGCCGTTCATATTGAAGAGCATAGCAGGCTTGAGGGCTAAGGTCCATGCTTTCTTCTCGCCAAGGTTGAAGTTGAAGTTCAGGCCGACTTTGGTTGCCCATGAGTTGCCGTCGTCCATGATCGACTTGGGATAGTAGGCGTGGAGCCAGCCGGTACCGGCTACGGCTTCGATTTCAAACAGGCGCGGCTCGCCTTTGTAGCCGCCGATGGCGTTCATCAGGTTGACCGTACCGAACACGCCTACATACTGATGGTCGAAAACGTTGGGCGATACGATGCCGGTCCATGAAGAGGTGTTGAAGGTCCATTCGCCTTCAGCGCCGAGGCCGAACACGGGAGTGAGCTGCTTGCGGAGCTCGAGACCGATGATGCCGCGGCTTTCGAGCAGGGGACGGTAGCTGCGATGGCTGGCGATGCCGGTCGACATCACGCCGCCGCCTTTAAGCGTCACCGACCAGTTGTCGGTAAATTTGCTGCCTTCCACGGTGGTGGCGGCCTGAGCGCCGAGGGCGGCGACGGCCAGAACAGCTGCGATGATATATTTTTTCATAATAATCGGTGGATGAATCTGAAGAGTTGACAGGTTGGAGGTCAGCTCGGTTGATTATTCGTTAACGGTGCAGACAGCCACGCGGTTCCAGCTGTTTTCCTGGAAGAGCGAACCGATGCCTTCGCCTTCGGCGTTGACGCGGTCAGCAGCGATGCCGTAGCGTTTTACGAGGGCTTTCTTAACGGCCTCAGCACGACGCTGGGCGAGCTTCTCGTTGAAGGATTTCGAGCCGTCTTTCGAAGCGTAACCCTTGACGGTGACCTTGGCGCTGCTGTTAGCCTTCAGCTGGTCGGCAACCATGGCGATGTTGGGCTGCTGGTTGGCCTGGATGTTGGCCGAGCCGATGTTGAAGAAGACGTAGCGGATGTTGTTGAGGTCTTTGACCACCTTTTCAACCACGGCCGGGCGGCGGTTGCAGGCGTCGAGCTGAGCCTGAAGGTCGGCGATCTGAGCGAGCAGAGCGGAATTGTTGCTGCCGATCTGGTCGAGCTGCGAGCGCAGGTCGTTGATCTGAGCGTTGAGGGCGTCGATCTCATTCTGATCGTAGGGGCGAACTACATTGAAGTAGTG
Source organism: uncultured Porphyromonadaceae bacterium (assembly GCA_945916235.1). Classification (GTDB taxonomy): domain Bacteria; phylum Bacteroidota; class Bacteroidia; order Bacteroidales; family Muribaculaceae; genus UBA7173. The sequence goes on from CAMEGQ010000017.1 coordinate 11,949, forward strand.
CTTGCCGTTGGAGTTGCCGAAGTGGTAGGTGATACCGGCTTCGAGTTCGAGGTAGCCGTAGTTGGAATCGTAGCGGGCAGCGTAGCCGAGGATGTTGGCGGTGGGCTTGCCGTTCATGTTCCAGAGGTAAGCGGGCTTCAGCGAAACGGTCCATGCTTTTTTCTCGCCGAGGTTGAAGTTGAAGTTCATGCCGACTTTGGTAGCCCAGGAGTTACCGTCGTCAGCGGTGGTGTGGGGATAGTAAGCGTGGAGCCACCCTACACCGGCCACAGCTTCGATCTCGAACAGACGCGGAGCGCCGGTGTAGCCGGCGAAGGCGTTCATGAGGTTGAAGGCGCCGAAAGTGCCTACATACTGATGGTCGAATGCGTTGCCCGAACGAAGGCCGCTCCAGGAGGAGGTGTTGATGGTCCATTCGCCTTCAACGCCCAGACCGAACACGGGAGTGATCTGCTTGCGCAGTTCGGCGCCGACGATACCGCGGGCATCGTTCCAGAATCCATTGTTTTCTACTTTGTACGACGACAGGACGGCGCCACCCTTGAGGGTCAGCGACCAGTTGTCGGTGAATTTACTGCCTTCCACTGTGGTAACGGCGGATGCGGCCACTGAAGTGAGGGCCAGAGCAGCTACAAAAGCTAATTTTTTCATAGCGTTGTTAGTTTAGAGCTATTGTTTTTGATTTGTTTTATTTACGTCAGGGTACGATTGAGGCGGAATCTCACAATTCCGGACGGAACAAAGTTAAAACTTTTTTAACATACCGCCAAATATTTTTGGTGGATTTTGCTTGATTTGATTGAGAAAAATTGCCGAAATGACCGTCTTTAATAGAAAAAGTGCATGCCCCCGGGCTCGGAGCCATGCACTTTATGGTATAAAGCCGCTTCAGCGGCTCACGGAAGCGGAGTCTCAGAGGCGCACTTTGGCTACGCCGGCGCCACGGCGGACAATATAAATATGTCCGGGAGCGGGATCGGCTACGCGGATACCCTGCAGATTGTAGTATTCCGGAGCGGCGTCGGCGTCGTTGTCGGCTGTAACGTCGGAAATGCCGGCGCTGCGGTCGATTTTCACATTGTCGATGCGCAGAGTGGCAAACGTTGAGCAGCCGATGCCGTGCAGACCGAGATGGTAGGTGCCCGGAGTGGCTACGTGGAAGTTGACCTCAAAGGGGACGAAATTCTTGACATTCCCCTCGGCCTCGTTGTAGACCTTGACATCGGCCTGTGAGTGGAGCTCCTGGCTGAAGCTGGAGGCGTCGGCGGGATCGGTGCCGAGAGCCACGCCATACGAGTGGGTGTCAAAGCTGCCGCCGCAAGCCACGAACGTCAGTTTGTAGTCGCCCTCGCTCATGGAGATGGCGGGCGAAACCAGCCATGCATCCATCGGTATTGTGGCGCTTCCGCCTGTCTTGAACTGTGCATATTTGCCGTCGAAAGTCTGGTATGCATAACCCTTTACGATCGACCATCCGTAGTTGCCGCTGTTGCCGAGGGTGGTCCAGAGGGTACCGTCCTGATCGTCTTCAAAGCCGGTGGAGTAGGGGATGGTGAACGCTCCGACGTATGTTACCCCGTTGGATTCGGCCTCAACGCCGTCGAGATCGCACGAATTGGGGGTCACGATGAAGGAATATGTGCCCGACTGGGTGAGCTCAGTGGTGTAGTATGTCTGGGACAGGCCGGTGACGAGCTGCTCCACGGAGGTGCCGATTTTGCGGCTTACGGTGTAGGTGATGTTCTGATAGTCGGCATATCCGCCTGTCACTGTGGCGGTCGGAGCTTCCCATGAGAGGCTTACGGTGGAGCCTGAGATCTCAGCTTTGAGATTGCCTACGGCTTTCAGTTGGTCGGGACCGGCGAAAGTGGTGGCGACTGCGGGCAGACCGACCGCGCCATCGCTTACGGCCTGAATGGAATAGTAGTTATGACCGTAGAAGGCACGCTCGTCGGTGAACGAGGTGGCGTCGGCAGGGAGCGTAGCCAGCGGCTTCTCCACGCCCAGACGGTAGATAGTGATGCCGGTGATATGGGCGGCGGAGCCGTCGTGGTTAGTGGTCGGGAGAGTCCAGCTGAGGTCGACGGTGTAGGGCGTGTTTTCGCGCAGGGTGGCCGTGAAGTTGGTGGCACCCTTGGGCGAGGCCGGGTTGATGGTGGCGCCTTCGAAGTACAGACCAGTCAGCTGCGGGTTGGCGTCGATGCGCAGGCCGTTGTTGTTGAATTCGGCGTCGGTGACCACTTCCGCACCCGTGGCGGGGTTGTAGCGCTTGCCCGTGGCGGTGTCGATGCGGTCGAGATATTCATAGTCGGGATGGCAGTGAGCCCAGTAGAGAGTGCCGTCGGGGGCAAAGGCCATCGACTGGAAATTGTTGTCGACAGCCACGGAGTGACGCTCGCCGACGGGCGTGATCTCGGCGGTGTACTTATTCATGGAGAAGAACTGGCGGTAGTCGCCCATGCAGTAGAGCCGGCCGTCGGCTGTGCACGCAAGAGCGATGGGCGCTTCCTTTACCCAGTTCCCGTAGCCGTTCTGCGCCGTGGCCGTGAAAGTGCCCACGGGGTAGAGCGCACCGGTGGCGAGGTCGACGGTGAAAAGGCCCGTCTCACCGATTTTGCCGTTGGAGGCCTTCTTGACTTCGGCCAGGGCAAACATAGTGTTGGTGGTGGCGTCGAAAGTCATGTCGACTACGCGGGCCTGGCCGCTGCAGCTCACCGATGAGATCTCCCTGAAGCCGTTGGCAGGGTCGTAGACCTTGAAATTGTAGGTCTCGAGGCCGTCGCCCATCAGGTAATCCTGATAGAGCGTGAATGCGTAGTATTTACCGTCGACGAGTTCGCCGGCGCCGATCTGTTCGGAGTCGGAATAGACGGTTTTGTCGAGGGTGATGGCCGAGGGGTTGTCGACCTTAAAACTTACGAATCCGAATTTCTGGTTTTCGTTGCCCATTTGGTAAGCGTGGGCCGTAGGGATGTCGGCAGCAAACGCTGAGCCGGAGGGTGTGGCGCTTAGAATCGCCAGAGTGGCTAATGTGTAGAATTTTTTCATAGAAACCTGTTGATTGGTAAGCAATGAATGAGTGAATTGTCTGAAAATTCCCATTCGGGAGAGTTTAGGCCGGCAAATATATGAAATTTCGAGATAAAACAGCTAAATTTGTAGGTAAAATCCGCATTATGATTACAGTGACGCTCGATCGCATCCGGCTTTATGCCCGCCATGGCGTAATGGCTCAGGAGCGTAAGGTAGGAAACCTCTTTGAGGTGTCGGTGACGCTCAGCTATGAGGGAAAAATCCCCGTCAGCGACTCCCTCGACGATACCATCAACTATGCCGCCGTGGCCTCAGCTGTCAGAGAAGAGATGGCTGAACCATCGCAACTGCTTGAGCATGTGGCCTTTCGCATAGCGCGCAGGGTTCAGGCTCTTGACGGGCCGAAGGTATGCTCCGGCAGCGTCACTGTGGCTAAGGTGACGCCACCTCTGGGCGTGGCAATCGCCGCAGCGTCAGCTACTTACAGCTGGTAGCCAAGTCTCCCGGCATCAAAATTCTGAAAAGATGAAAGAACAGACCGATCATACTTGCCTGAGATTCAACGTCGAGCCGACCATTGATGTCGGGGTGATGCATGCTCCCTCCATCCGCTACAGCCTGGAAAGGGAGGGGCAGAGCCTCCACACGGCGGAGTTTGCCGACGGCGCAGTCGTTATCGACGGAGAGCCGCAAGGGCCTGTATGCCAGATTGATGCGCCCGACGGATTCCGGCTTTACGACGTTCCAATCGGTATCGGCTTCCATTGGCAGCGGACGCAGACGCAGCTGTTTCCGCCATCGCTGGTTTTCATAGCCGACAGGACAGAGTCGGAGGTGGTGGCCGTCAACCGCGTAGCGCTCGAGACCTATCTTAAGAGCGTGATCTCGTCGGAGATGAGCGGCACCTCGCCATCCCATCTGCTTAAGGCTCACGCGATTGTGTCGCGCAGCTGGTTGCTCCGTCAGATAGCAGACGAGGGGAAGCATCATCAGGGGATGGCTTCGCAGCTGGGGAAGCGACGCGTCGGAGATGAGCCGACGGGGCGCGAGGTGGATGAACTCGTGCGCTGGTACGACCGCGAAGACCATACGCTTTTCGATGTATGTGCCGACGACCATTGCCAGCGTTATCAGGGGTTTACCAATGCCATGAACCCCTATGTAGCTGAGGCTGTGGAGGCTACACGCGGACTTGTGCTCACCTTCGGCGGCGAGATCTGCGACGCCAGATTCTCGAAATGCTGCGGCGGAAGGTCGGAAATCTTCGCCAGCTGTTGGGAGGATGCCCTGCACCCCTATCTGGAGCCGGTCGACGACCCGTATTGCGACACGAGAGACGAGGCTGTGCTCCGGCAGGTGATGAACGGCTACGACTGCGAATCGCTTGATTTCCACGATTGGGAAGTGACGCTTGACCCGGAAGGCCTTGGTAGACTGATACTCGAGAAAACCGGATACGATTTCGGAACGATACTCGATCTCCGCCCGCTGGAGCGCGGCGAGTCCGGCCGAATCACGCGCCTGCTCGTGACGGGCACCAAACGGGAGATGGCAGTCGGCAAAGAGCTGGAAATCAGGCGATGGCTGTCTCCGACCCATCTTCGCAGCTCGAATTTCTCGGTGGAACGGACCGCTGATGGCCGTTTCCGCCTTCGCGGCAAAGGGTGGGGCCACGGCGTGGGAATGTGCCAGATCGGGGCAGCCGTGATGAGCTCCAAGGGGTTCGGATATGAGGAAATACTACGCCATTATTTCCCAAAAGCCTCATTGACAAAGATTTACTAAGATGAAAGAAACCAAGCATAAAGAGACCCCCGGCGGAAACAGGCCGTGGTGGTGGGTTCCGACGCTGTATTTTGCTGAGGGACTGCCTTATATGGCTGTAATGACCATCTCGGCCGTGATGTATAAATGTCTCGGCATCGACAATACGCGTCTGGCCTTTTATACGGGCTGGCTCTATCTGCCGTGGGTAATAAAGCCTCTGTGGAGCCCTTACGTAGACATTCTGCGGTCGAAGCGCTGGTGGGTGCTGACCATGCAGTGGACCATAGCCATAGCGATGGCAGCTCTGGCTTTCACTCTGCCCGCTACGGGCTTCTTCCAGGCTTCGCTGGCGGTGTTCTGGCTGATGGCTTTCGCCTCGGCGACCCATGATATTGCCGCCGACGGCTATTATATGCTGGCACTCAATCAGGGGCAGCAGAGTTTCTTCGTGGGTATCCGCTCACTGTTCTACCGCTGCTCGATGATAGTGGGGCAGGGGGTGCTGGTGGTGCTTGCAGCGCGCGTGAGCGAAGCTTGGGCGCAGCCTAAGGCAGGCTGGATATGCGTGTTCCTGATTCTGGGCGTATTCTTTGCGCTCACGGCGGCATGGCATACAGCGGTGTTGCCACGGCCGGCGACCGATGTCAACCATCAGCCGCGCACAGCCGACGAGACCATGCGTGAGTTTGCCGCCACGTTTGTCGACTTTTTCCGCAAACCCGGAGTCGGGGTGGCTCTGCTGTTTATGCTTCTGTATCGACTGCCTGAGGCTCAATTGGTTAAGATGATTACCCCCTTTATGCTCGACCCCATCGAGAAGGGCGGACTGGGGCTTACGGCCGAGGAAGTCGGATGGGCTTATGGCACTGTCGGTGTAATCGGCCTGATGCTCGGCGGTATTCTCGGCGGCATCCTTGCTTCCTGTAACGGATTGAAATACTGGCTGAAACCGATGGCGTGGAGCATGTCGCTTACATGCCTCACCTTCCTGTGGCTTGCTTATGCTCAGCCTCAGCAGATGTGGGAGGTGCTCGCCTGCGTTTTTGTGGAGCAGTTCGGCTACGGGTTCGGCTTCACGGCCTATATGCTCTACCTGATTTATTTCTCCACGGGGCGCTTCAAGACGGCCCATTACTCGATCTGCACCGGATTTATGGCTCTGGGTATGATGATCCCGGGGATGGCAGCCGGATGGATTGTAGACACCTTCTCCTACCGCTCATTTTTCGTGTGGACGATGATTTGCTGCGTGGCTACCATCGGAGTGTGCTATCTGGTGAAGGTGCCGGCTTCGTTCGGTAAGAAAGAAAATGCGTGATATGCTGATGAAAAGGCTGAAATACAGATTTTGGGCAATAGTGGCCATGACGATGCTCCCTTTGGGCTCTCTGGCTTCGGAGACGGCTATGCCGTTGGTCAAGCCGGGAGTGGAAGTGCTCCGCGAGCATGGATTTGCCGAACTGAAAGGTAAGCGTATTGCGCTGATTACCAATCCGACAGGCGTCGACTATGAGTTGAAATCGACCATCGACATACTCAACGAGGCGCCTAAGGTGACGCTATGCGCCATTTTCGCTCCCGAACATGGCGCCCGCGGCGATGTGGCTGCAGGTCAGAGCGTTGCCACGTATACCGACAAGGCCACGGGAGTGAAGGTGTGGTCGCTCTACGGCAAAACCCGACGGCCCACGCCCGAGATGCTGGAGGGGGTGGACGCTGTGGTGTATGACATTCAGGACATCGGCTGCCGCTCCTACACGTTTATCTCCACGATGGGTCTGGCCATGGAGGAATGTGCCCGCCATGGCAAGGAGTTTGTAGTGCTCGATCGGCCTAACCCATTGGGTGGCAATAAGGTGGAGGGTGGAGGAGTCGACCCCGACTGCATCTCTTTTGTCAGCCAGTTCGATATCCCGTACATTTATGGCCTTACTCCCGGCGAACTGGCGCAGATGCTTGTGGGTGAAGGACTTATCAAATCGTCCAAACCGCTGAAACTCACTGTGGTACCGATGGAAGGATGGCAGCGGTCGATGCTGTATGGGCAGACGGGGCTGCCGTGGGTGCTCCCGTCGCCACATATTCCGGTAGCCTCGACGGCTCTCTTTTACCCTGCCTCAGGGATTGCCGGAGAGCTTGACTATCTGTCGATTGGCGTTGGGTATACGCTCCCGTTCCGCACCTATGCCGCCCCTTGGATCGACGGGCGAAAACTCGCGCAACGGCTTAAGTCTCTGAACCTTCCGGGATTTGAATTCCGCCCTGTAAGCTATAAGCCGTATTACGGCTTCGCCAAAGGGGAAAATCTGCAGGGGGTGGAGTTTTATGTGACTGACTATGAGGCGGCTGAGCTGTCGTTACTTCAGTTTTACGTGATGCAGGAGCTGGCTGCGATGTATCCGGCTCATAAGGCTTCTGCGGGGGCTGTGTCCGGCCGGTTCGGCATGTTCGACAAGGTGACGGGCAGCAAACGCATCCGTCAGGCTTTTTTCAAGCGCCACCGGGTGGAGGATATCCTTGATCTGTGGAACGCCGGAAGAGACGGATTTATTCAGAAAAAGGAGAAATATCATCTTTATAAATAGAAAACAATGAGGCGTTTGATAGCAGATGCGGGCAGCACGAAGGTGGCATGGACCCTGATCGGAGATGATGGAGCTCAGCTTGATGCGTCGACGCCCGGAGTGAATCCGGCAGTGATGGATGCGGAGCAGATTCTCGGCATATTGTCCTCTGGGTTGCAGGGTGTTATAGCCGCTATGCCAGATGTGATTCATTACTATGGGGCCGGATGCAAGGGGGAGGGCCCCATCGGGAGGATGCAGGCGGCGCTCCGTGATTTGTTCCCCGCTTGTCAACGGATTGAAATTCAGTCGGATATGCTCGGGGCTGCCCGTGCGCTTTTAGCTGACAAAAGCGGTGTGGCCTGTATCCTTGGCACCGGCGCCAACTCCTGCTACTATGACGGACAGACGATAACGGCCAATACTCCGGCCGGAGGCTATATCCTCGGCGATGAATTTTCCGGCGCTTGGATAGGAAAGACGCTTATCTCCGACTATCTTAAACGCTATATGCCCAACGACTTACGTCAGCAGTTTGAACATACATACGGCCTGACTGAAGCCGGGATTATCGAGGCGGTCTACCGTCCGCAGCCCGGAGCTATGGCGCCCAACCGTTTTCTCGCTTCCTTTGCCCCGTTCGCCTCTGAAAATCGTCAGCAACCCTACATTGAAGAGTTGCTTACAGTTGGCGCTCAGCTGTTTGTGGAGCGCAACGTATTGCCTACTCTGGCAGCCGCAGGGATAAGCGTTAAGGATGCTCCTCAGGTAGGCTTCATCGGCTCGGTAGCCTGCTCATTCCGCGATTATCTCACTTCGGCTCTGAACGAACATGGACTTTTCTCCGGCAATTTCTTGACTTCGCCCCTTATTGAGCTGATTCAATACCATCGGCGGTAGGTGGATTCTCCTTGGTTATATCCGTTTCTCCTTGTTTATATCCGTTGGAATTGGTCAGAATGGCTTAAATGGTGGGAATTTTTGTGAATAAAGGTGAAAGCGGTTGGCCGGAGCGCGGGAAAACGTTAAATTTGTATCTGGTATAGCCTGCAAGGTCATGCCGCGTACCCCCTGTTGCCTTCGGGGTGCGAAATCGTAATAAATCTAAAGATATGGGAGTTAGTGAGTTACTATTGATTGCGGGTGCGATTTGCCTGAGCGGAGCCTTGGTCAGCGCATTCCGGTGGTCTACCACGGGATTTGCTTTCGCGTATCTGGGAATGATGGCCGTCCGCCAAAGTGCGTGTATCCGGATCGACAGCAACCTGATGCTTTTCTGGGCTGTGGCTACGCTGATTCTGCTGGTGGTCCGCCTGTGGACTCCCCACATGCAGCCTGTCAGCCAGACCGGACGCAACTATATAGTCGGAGGAGCGCTTGTAGGGATGCTCCCCGGGGTATTGCTGGGATATGCCGAAATGATAATCGGCTCAGTAATAGGCGCATTCCTTGGTCTGATAGCCTGGCGGCTCACTCCAAAGGGGAGTGAGAGCCGGGTCAACACGCTCAAGACAGCCTGCGAAGTCGGGCTCCCGGCCGTGGTGACCATGTCGATGATCGGGCTGACTCTTCTCGGCTTTATCGGCCATTAATTAATGCTGTAAGTCTTTTTAAATCAGACTTATAGCTGTAGGAAATTTGAAACTGATGAGGAAACTACTGATAGCAATTATAGGATTTTTCGCTGTGGCGGTGGCTCTGGCCTCGGCCGCACCGGCATCTAAGACTGCGAAGAAGCCAGAACCGGTGCGCCCCGACCTTGAGCAGATCAAGGCCGAGGTGAGCAATCCGCGTTCGAAATATTACTACCCCAAACTTATGGGACGCTATCAGGAGAACGAGACCATTATGACCCTCGACGACTATCGTCACCTCTACTACGGCTACCTCTTTCAGGAGGATTTCAACCCTTACCGCCACAACGCTATCGCCAAGGCCAAGGAGCCGCTGTATTACAAGCAGAATCATACGCGCGCTGAGCTGGACTCTATTATCACCTACGCCCATATGGGGCTGGCTGACAATCCGTTCGACCTTACGCAGATGAACTTCCTGATTTTCGCGCTCCGCTCGCGCGGCAAGGTCAACCTGGCGAATATCTGGCAGTTCCGCCTGAACCATCTGCTTGAGGCCATAGTGTCGAGCGGCACGGGCACAGACCCCGACAACGCGTGGTATGTGATCGACCCTCGACACGAGTATAACATCATAAACTTCCAGAATGCCGTGGCCAAAAGCCAGCATTATCAGGAGCCGTATTTCGACTGCATAGAGGTGGAGAAAAAGGGATCGGCCGAACCGACCACTTACTACTTCAATATCAAGAACCTGCTGGAGGAATATTACCGAAAATTCCCCGAAAACTGATTCATCGCATGAAGATAGCCGACATAGACCTTGGGGAACGGCCGGTGATGCTCGCTCCGATGGAGGATGTCACCGACCAGTCGTTTCGCCTGATATGCAAGGAGTTGGGCGCTGATATGACTTATAGCGAGTTCGTATCGGCCGATGCGCTGATACGCAATATCGCCGCCACAACGCGCAAACTGCATATCAACCCCTCGGAGCGCCCTACAGCCATCCAGATCTACGGCCGCGAGGTGGAGCCTATGGTCGAGGCTGCCAGAATGGTGGAGGAAGCTCATCCCGACGTGCTGGACATCAACTTCGGTTGCCCCGTCAAGAAAGTGGCCGGGAAGGGAGCCGGAGCCGGAATGCTCCGCGACATCCCCAAGATGCTGGAGATCACGCGCGCTGTGGTGAAGGCTGTAAATATCCCCGTGACCGTCAAGACCCGCCTGGGGTGGGACCACGAACATAAAATCATAGTCGACCTGGCCGAGCAGCTGCAGGATTGCGGCATCGCCGCCCTGGCTGTCCACGGACGCACACGCTCGCAGATGTACAACGGCGAGGCCGACTGGGAGATGATAGCCCGCGTAAAGGAGAATCCGAGGCTGCATATCCCCCTGATAGGCAACGGCGACATCACCACCCCTCAGCGCCTTCTTGACGCGTTCAATCGCTATGGAGTCGACGGTGTGATGGTCGGACGAGCCGCCATCGGCAATCCGTGGATTTTCCATGAGATGAAGCAGGCTTTGAAACTCGGCACGGCCGACGGGGTCGAACCTCTGCCGCTTGCGGAGAAATTCGCTATCCTTCGCCGCCAGATCGACGAGAGTATCGACCGCATCGACGAATACCGCGGAATCCTCCACATCAGGCGCCATCTGGCAGTCAGCCAGCTGTTTAAGGGGATACCGTCGTTCCGGCCTACCCGCATAGCGATGCTCCGGGCCAATACCAAGGCCGAACTCTTCGCCATCATCGACTCGGTGGAGAAGATGCTCGCCGAGGGGGTCCCGGTGGAGCCTGAACAGGATTTATCACAGATATAAAAGATCCGGGCCCCACACAGATTAACTGTCATCACATTAATGGCCGAGGGGATGCCCCTGATGCCAACAATTCAACAGACTCATACTTACAACGATGAATATCAAACTGATTGCTTTATCGATTTTGATGCCGGTGGCAGTGGCTGTCACGGCTCAGACGAAAGATTATGTGCTCGACGTGAAAGAATTCAGCCAGCTGGTGGTCAGCGGGCCGGTCAACGTGGAATACCGGAGCGATGATGCCAAGGCCGGGAAGGCAGAGTTTACGGCTGATAAGAAAACGGCTGACAAACTGATGTTTACCAACAATGGCAAAGGCAAACTGACCATCGAGACCGTATTTTTCGAATCTGACACCGTGCGCCCCGAGCTTCCGACGGTGAAGGTGTATTCGCGCTTCCTGAAGCAGGTGCAGAACAGCGGCGACTCGACGGTAAGAGCCACAGGGCTGCGTCCGACGCTGGAGATGAAGGCCTCCGTGATCGGCAATGGCCGTCTGGTGGTGAAAGATATCGACTGCGGGAAGATGAGCGGAGCCATCAAGACCGGCAACGGCACTCTGGTATTGGCCGGAAAATGCGACAACGCCACGCTGAGCAACACCGGCGCCGGGTCGATTCAGGCCGACAATCTTCAGGCCAAGAATGCTTCATGCCGCTTCTTCGGAACGGGAACCACCGGCGTGTGGGCCACCGACGTGCTCAGCGTCAAGGGCGTTTCGGGCAAGCTCTACTATCGCGATAAGCCCGAGAAGATACGCAATTTCTCGCTCGGAGTGAAAATCTACACCCTCGAAGGGCTGGAATGGACAGGCGAGCCCCAACCGGAGGAAGAAAAAGAATAACTGAGGCATCCGGCGCCGGGACGTAGCGCTCACACCCCGGCGTTAAACTTCCGAAAACGCAGATAAATGGCTGAGGAGCTGAAGACATTGACAGCAAGATCGGTGAAATGGAATCTCATCGACAGGATGTCGTCGCAGCTGCTCTACGGGGTGACGGGGATAATTCTGGCGCGTCTGCTGAGTCAGGAAGACTTCGGTCTGGTGGGCGCAATCCTTGTATTTCAGGCATTTGCGTCGCTGTTTGTCGACAGCGGATTCTCCTTTGCGCTCATCCAGCGCAAGGCACCCACACGGCTTGATTATTCCACCGTACTGTGGTTCAACCTCGGGATGGCTACGCTGATATATGCCGTCCTGTTTGTGTGTGCTCCGCTGATAGCTGACTGCTACGGCGGCGACGGGCGGCTTGTGCCGCTTAGCCGCGTGATGTTTCTGACCTTTATACTGAATGCCTCGGCCATAGTGCAGACCAACCGCCTGATGAAAAAGATGGATGTCAGGCTCGTGGCCGCCTCCAATGCCGCCGGACTGGTGTGCGGGGCCGTGGTGGGCATCTGGATGGCGTTCGCCGGCTACGGCGCATGGGCTATCGTATGGCAGAATATCGCCCTCAACGCTGTGAAGAGCCTCGTGTTGTGGCTGGCTTCCGGCTGGCTTCCGCTGCTGCGCTTCTCATGGCAGTCGCTGCGGAGTTTCTTCTCCGTGGGCGCCGGGATGATGACCACCTCGTTCCTGAATGTGCTGTTCCAGAACATCTACGCCTTCTTTATCGGCAACAGGGCCGGCCTGGTGCCTCTGGGCTATTTCTCGCAGGCTGACAAATGGAGCAAGATGGGGATTACGAGCATCTCGCAGGTGCTGACCTCGTCGTTTCTGCCGGCGCTGTCGGCCGTGCAGGACGATTCCGAACGTTTTGCCCGCGCCTCGGCCAAGATGAACAGGTTTACAGCCTACATCGTGATGCCGGCGATGGGGTTCCTGATGGTAATGGCCACGCCCGTATTCCATTGCCTTTTCGGAGCGAAATGGGATCCCTCGATTGTGCTGTTCCAGATTCTGCTTCTGCGCGGGGTTTTCACTGTGCTGACCGGATTGTACAATAACTATCTGATAGCGCTGGCTCGCACCAAGGCCGTAGTAGGTCAGGAGACGCTGCGCGATGTGCTGGCGCTGGTGTTTTTAGTTGCCACCCTCCCCTTTATCGCCATGAGCCGTGAGGGAGATATACTGTTCGGAATCAGGATCTTGCTCTATGGTCAGCTGGGCGCGTCGGTGATAGCCTGGGCCGTTATGACCGTGAAGACCGCGAAGGTCACGGGCCGGCGATTCGGCCAGTTCCTTGGCGATAATGTACCGTATCTTGCTGAGACCGTGGTGATTGGAGCTGTGATGTGGGGTGAGAGCCTTCTGATCGGCAATTGCTGGACTCTGCTGCTGGTTCAGGCTCTTACCGGAGTGGGGATGTATGTCAGTGTGAATCTGATGCTGAAGTCGGTGATTCAAAAAGAGATTTTTGCTTTCATACGCGGGAAAAAGAGCGATTTTGTTTGATGTCAGCCACGATTTTTAGCTATCTTTGCATAATTGCCCGATAGGCTCTTATAAGAAAAATACCCGGAAGATGTCGGTAAACAAAGTGATTTTAGTGGGAAACGTGGGGAAAGACCCCGAGATAAGGTATGTGGGCTCGCGCCCGTATGCCACCTTTACGCTTGCTACAAGCGAACGGGCGTATACCACGGCGCAGGGGGTGCAGGTGCCGGAGCGCACCGAGTGGCACAACATCGTGATGTGGGACCATCAGGCCGAGACAGCCGAGCGGTATATCACCAAAGGCACAAAGCTTTTCCTCGAAGGGAAGCTGCGCACGCGCACATGGCAGGACCACAACACCATCAAGCGTACCGTGACGGAGATCGTGGTGGAGCAGTTTGACATTCTGGCCCGTCCTCAGGCCAAGGTGTAGATTTAGAAAAAGATAACACGAATCATATAATTGCAAATGGAAAACAAGAAAGAAATCCAACAGGCTGAGGCTGCGAAAGCGGCACAGCTCGCGCAGGGCGTCTACGCCGATGCGGATCCGACAGAGCTGCCGGAGAACGCGTTTCGCGAGCTGGCTGCCGACGAGGAGTACCGCCCGCTGATGCATCCGGCGCGCGAGTATAAGGAAGTGACCGTTTATTCGGTGGTAATGGGCCTTGTGCTCTGTATAATCTTCAGCGCTGCAGCGGCTTACCTCGGGCTGAAAGTAGGCCAGGTGTTTGAGGCCGCCATCCCCATCGCCATCATCGCCGTGGGGCTCTCCGGAGCGCTTCATAAGAAGAATGCCCTGGGGCAAAACGTTATCATACAGTCGATTGGCGCATGTTCGGGTGTGATTGTGGCCGGAGCCATCTTCACTCTCCCCGCGCTCTACATCCTGCAGGCCAAATATCCCGACATCACAGTCAGCTTCTTCCAGATATTCTGCAGCTCGCTGCTGGGCGGAGTGCTGGGAATCCTGTTTTTCATCCCCTTCCGCAAATATTTCGTAAAGGATATGCACGGGAAATACCCATTCCCCGAGGCAACAGCCACTACTCAGGTGCTTGCCAGCGGCCAGGCCTCCGGGTCGGCCGACAGCTCACAGGCCAAGACCCTGGTAATCGCCTCGCTCATAGGCGGTATCTACGACTATGTGGTCGAGACATTCGGCTTCTGGGCCGGAACTCTGCAGACCACGGCCAGCGCCTGGGGCGAGACCATCGCCGAGAAGACCAAGCTGGTGCTCAGCTGCAACACCGGAGCCGCTGTGCTCGGTCTGGGCTATATCGTCGGCTTGCGCTATTCCTTCATCATCACTGCCGGTTCGCTCTTCGTATGGTGGGTGATTATCCCGCTGATGGGCACCTACGGCAATGCCGAGCTGGCCGCCATGACTCCCAACGACATCTTCAGCAACTATGCCCGCATGATCGGCATCGGCGGCATCGCCATGGCCGGAGTGATCGGCATCGTGAAGTCCTGGCCTATCATCCGTCAGGCCGTGGGCCTCGCAGGCCGCGAATTCAAGGGGGGCAAGCAGGAAGCTGAGCGCCCGCTGCGCTGGCAATGGGACATCTCGATGAAGAATGTGGTATTCTTCATCTGTCTGGCTCTGGTGGCTGTGCTGCTGTTCTTCTGGTTCGGAGTAATCAACGTATGGTGGCAGGCTCTGATAGCCTGGGTGGTAGTGACCATAATCGCCTTCCTGTTTACCACCGTAGCTGCCAACGCTATCGCTATCGTAGGGTCGAACCCCGTGTCGGGTATGACGCTGATGACCCTCATCATCGCTTCGGCCATCTTCGTGGCTATCGGTCTTAACGGCACTTCGGGCATCGTGGCATCGATGGTAATCGGCGGCGTGGTCTGCACGGCGCTCTCCATGGCCGGCGGCTTCGTGACCGACCTGAAGGTGGGCTACTGGCTCGGGTCGACTCCGCGCAAACAGGAACAGTGGAAATTCCTCGGCACTCTGGTGTCGGCGGCCACTGTAGGCGGTGTGATTCTGGTGCTGAATCAGGTGTATGGCTTCACCGGTGACAACGCGCTGGTGGCTCCTCAGGCCAACGCTATGGCCAAGGTGATTGAGCCTCTGATGATGGGCGGAGATACCCCATGGATTCTCTATATGACCGGTGTGGTACTGGCTCTGCTGCTCAACTGGCTCGGCGTCCCCGCTCTGGCTTTCTGTCTGGGTATGTTTATCCCGCTGTCTCTCAACACTCCGCTGCTCGTTGGCGGTGCAATCGCCTGGTTTGTAGGCAATAGCTCGAAGGATGCCAAGCTCAACGACGCTCGCCGCGACCGCGGTACGCTCATCGCATCGGGTCTGATAGCCGGCGGTGCTCTGTTCGGAGTGTTCGCAGCCCTGACACGCTTCTTCGGATTCGAATACGCCTGCCCGCTGAACGAGGGTACGCTCCAGCTGCTTGGCATCCTGGCTTATGCAGCTCTGATAGCTTACCTCTGGCTTGATTCCCTCAAAGCCAAAAAGCTCTGAATCATAGACAAAATTTAGTGTAAAAGAAGCGGGAAGCGTCGACTGGCGCTTCCCGCTTCTTTTGCTATCATTTTGCATCCCATCATTATGGATCGGATGCCGACCCCGAATTATGGCGGAGTGGATTTATTTGAGGAGGAGCTTTTGGATGAGGGTGCCCTGACGGCGGATGACGATGCCGCGGAAGGTGTCGGGGTTGACGCGGCGGCCGTCGATGGAGTAATATTCAGCCGGATAAGCCGAGGAGTTCTCGGGGTCGAGCTGCGGCAGGGTCACTGACGATGAGCGGCGTGTGCCGGTGACTTTCAGGGCTGAAATCTCCCATGTGGGGCAGTAGCCGTCTTCAGCTCTCGAGGTGTAGTGGAAGGCCAGCCGGATTTTATGCCCGCAGAAATCGTTAAGCGCGATAGCTCCGGAGTTGATGAAATTCCAGTTGGTGCCCGGAGGCCAGTTGGCTACGCTGAGCTTGGTGACATTGCCGCTTTCGTCGATTACCTCAGCGCTAAGCAGATCTTCGGGGGTAGAGCAGTATTTCATAGCGTGGTCGAAATCCATCTGAGCCGTCAGGCAGGTCGTGAGGTTGATTTCGGGCGATACGATCGAGGCGTCGGTGGCGTAGTAGGTCATATTCCCCGTTGTTCCTTTGGCGGCCTGGGCTTTCCAGCAGTATTTGGCCACATTCTGCCATACGTACTGGAGCGTGCCAAGGTCGACATTGGAGATGGTCCAGTCGCACGTGTTGGCATCGAAATTATACTTCACGATGGTGACATCTTCTGCCGGAACATCGGGCAGAGAGCCTGTGAAGGGGGCGGATTTCACCGTGGTACGCACATCCAGAGGGATATCCACCGAGTCGCCCCAGACATATTCCATCAGGTTGGGGAAATCGACATAGGGGTTGCGGTTGCCCTGAATGTCGCTCACGGTCTGGTTGCGGTTCACCTCCAGCTCGTTGACCTTGTCGTTGCGGGCCCAATTGAGATAAAGCTCATAAGCCCAGGTCTGGAATGTGGGCCAGGTGTTGTTATCGAGGCTGTTGAGGCCGCGGCTTGTCCAGGTGAGATCTTGATACGCAGAGGCCATATACATATATCCGCGCGCGAAATCTCCCTTCCACTGGTCGGCGGGTTCCCAGAGATTGAAGTCGCCCACGCTGCCGGCTCCTACCTTGGTGCAGCCGTTGTTGGTGGTGGGACTGGTGACCACTCCCATACTGTAGTTGCTCTTCGAAGAGTTGATGTTGCTCTGGCAGGGCATGAGGTTGTAGAGGTCGCGGTAGGCATTTGGCGTTTCCGAACCGCCCCACCACGATTTAGGGAAGGAGTGCTCGATGTTCATGCCCGATATGGCTGCGCCGCGGTTGCCGAAATATCGCTTGTCGTTGCTGTAGCGGTCGATGACCTCATTGGTGGAGGCGACGCGGTCGGTCACATAGAAGCCCCACCACGTGTGGTTGTTGCCTGAGCCGTAGCTGAGCATCGTGATATTGGAGCTTTGGCCCACGAGTTTCCAGATGGCGGTTTTGAGCTCGGCGCCCGAAAGGCCATGCAGCGATTTGTAGTAATTGAGGTCGATCTGGGCGTTTACGGCGCCATGGGCACTAATGGCCGAAAGCAGAGCGGCGGCCAGATAGATGCGTAGACGTTTCATGGTTGACATATTTGGTTTGCAAAGTTAACTTTCTGGGTCGATAATCCGAAAAAAAACTGTAAATTTGTTGTTTGATTAAGGCGTGAACCCCGACGGGTGGCGCCGCAGAGTAAGAAATGAGCAAAAGTCAGCAGAGCCTACAGACCGAGACCCGATTGCAGCAGCGGCTGTCGCCGATGCAGGTGCAGTTTGTGCGCCTGCTGGCCATGTCGGGTCCCGAGGTTGAGGACGAGGTGCAGCGCGCTTTGGACGAGATGCCTGCGCTTGAGGCTGTCGACCCTTCGGAGTCGGATCTGAGGGCCGATGCTCCCACTGAAGGCGGCGACTCGTTTACAGAGACTGCCGATGAAATGCAGCGGGCCGATTTCGCCGACCCTGACGATATGCCCGACTACATAAAGCCGACGTCCGACGGAGTGCGCGACCTCATCCCGGTGCGCATACCGCTGGCGGCGCAGGCCCGGGGCGACGACTATGTGGAACCCGTGGCCACCAACGCCGAGGAGACTCTGATGGAGGCTCTGCGGCGTCAGCTGAGCGAAATCCATCTTGATGCCGATGTGGCCACAGCCGCCGACTATATCATCGGCTCGCTCGACCCAAACGGCTATCTGACCCGTCCGCTGCGAGCTCTGGCTGATGATCTGGCCATCAATGAGGGTGTGGAAATCCCTATGCCGGCTTTTGAGGAGGCGCTGAAGGCCGTGCAGGCCATGGAGCCCGCCGGAGTAGGGGCGGTGGACCTGCGCGAATGTCTGATTCTGCAGCTGGAGCGGATGCCGCGCTCCGCCGGCTCGCTGACGGCGCTGGCCATAGTGCGCGACTATTTCCCAGAGCTGTCAAAGCGTCATTTCCAGCGCATAGCCGCAGGTCTGGATATCAGCGAAGAGGCTGTGGAGGAAGCTGTGGAGGTCATCTCCCGCCTGAATCCGAAGCCCGGATCGGCTTATGCCACCGACGGGCTGCCGGAGCGGTCGCGCCATATCATCCCCGACTTCGTGGTGGAAGCCGACGACAACGGAAAGCTGACGCTGACCATGCCCAACCGCATCCCCGAACTGAGGGTCGAGGCTTCGTTTGCCGCCGACGATACGGCCAAAGACGACCACCGGTTGGCCAAGCCCGCCGATGCCCGTAGCGAGGCTGCGCGGGCTTTCGTGCGCACCAAGCGCGACGACGCGCTGAATTTTATCCAGGTGATAGCCCGGCGCCAGCAGACGCTCTTCCGCGTTATGAGCGTCATCGTCAAGCTTCAGCGCGACTTTTTCCTCTCCGACGAGGATACCGACCTGCATCCGATGGTGCTCCGCGATGTGGCGGCGCTGACAGGCTACGACCTCTCGACCATCTCCAGAGCCACACAGGGGAAATACGTGGCGACGGTCCACGGCATCTATCCTCTCAAGAAATTCTTCAACGAGAAGGTGAGCGCATCCGACGAAACTCTGACCTCTCACCGCGTCAACGAGCGTCTGCGGGCCGTGGTGGCGAAGGAAGACGGCGCTCATCCGCTGTCTGACCGCGAAATCACCGACCGGCTGCAGGCCGAGGGGTTTGACATATCGCGGCGCACTGTGGCAAAATACCGCGAGCAGCTTGGTATCCCGCCTGCCCGCCTCAGAAAACGATAAATCATGACCGAAAAACGATAAATCATGACGAAAATGGAAAGAGAAGACTACAACATACCCGACGAGCATGAAAGATATATGCCCGGCTGGGAAGAACCGAAAGAGGAGCCGGTGGCCAAAGCAGCCCTCATCGACCCGGAAACTACCGCGGAATCCGCGCAGGCCTCCGGAGCCTCCACTGCCGAGACATCTGACACATCTGATGCTTCTGCAAAAGCTAAGAAGGGCGCTTGGGAAGAGGCATCGGCCGCCAAGGCAGAGAAAAGCAGGGGGAACACCATCGTGAGTCTTGCCAGATGGTTCTCAGCCCTGTTTTCGCCGCTGCTTGCGGGTACATACGGAATCATAATCGCCTTCGGACTGAGTTTCCTATGCTATAGCCCGTTCAAAGCCAAGGCTATTGTGATAGTGATGACATTTGTGTCGACCTGCATCGTGCCCGTAATCGTGATTTTCCTGCTGAGCCGTATGGGTGTGGTGAAAGACCCGGCGCTCAACCGGAAGGAAGACCGCCTGTGGCCGTATCTCATCACCGGATTCTGCTATCTTGCCACGGGAGTATATTACCACTCGATCAAGGCGCCCGAATGGCTGGCCGTGTTTATGTGCGGAGCTGCCCTGGCGCTCTGGATTCTTGCGGCTACCACGCGCCGATGGAAGATAAGCGGCCACTCCTGCGGAGTGGGGGCGCTCGTGGCGCTGATCTACTATCTCATGAGCAGCGGCAACAGCGTGTCGTCGCTGCGGTGGGAGTTCGCCGTGATGGTGCTGGTGGCAGGCTGCGTGATGACCTCGCGGCTGATACTGGAGCGCCATACGCTCTGGCAGGTGCTGGTCGGGTTTGTGCTCGGATTCGCGGCGGTGTTTACCCCGACATGGATACTTCAGGGGGAGAGCCTGCCTCCGATGCCGTTCTAACCGGCTTTTGAGGGGGAATGGGGCTGATTTGGCAATGAAAAAGTAATTAGATATGGAAGCTAAAGTAAGCATTATCATGGGGAGCACTTCGGACCTGAAAGTGATGAGTAAGGCCGCCGACTTCCTCAATGCGATGGAGATACCGTTCGAGATGCTGGCGCTGTCGGCTCACCGCACCCCTGACGAGGTGGCTGAGTTTGCCCACAAAGCCGCATCCCGCGGAGTGAAAGTGATAATCGCCGGAGCCGGAATGGCCGCCGCCCTCCCCGGGGTGATAGCCGCCATAACGCCGCTCCCCGTAATCGGTGTGCCTCTCTCGGCCACACTGCAGGGTCAGGACGCACTGCTGTCGATAGCCCAGATGCCTCCGGGTATTCCTGTGGCAACGACCGGCATCGACGGCGCGATGAATGCTGCCGTATTGGCTGTGCGCATCCTTGCCCTCGCCGACGAGGATGTGGCTCAGCGTTATGCAGCCTGGCGCGAAGCGCTCGGCCAGAAGATCGTGAAAGCCAACGCCGAGCTCGCCGAGATACATTACGATTTCAAAACCAACTGATCATATCCCAAAATGGAATTTAACTACTGCCGCCGCCCGACTGTGACCGTCAAGGTCGGAAATGTCGCTGTGGGGTCGGACTACCCGATCCGTCTGCAGTCGATGAACTCCACATCCACCACCGATGTAGAAGGCTCTGTGGCTCAGGCCCTTCGCATAGCTCAGGCCGGAGCCGACATCGACCGCCTGACCGCGCAGGGGGTGCGTGAGGCTGAAGCCCTCGGCGAAATACGCTCAAAACTGCGCGAGGCTGGGTGCACGATGCCCCTTGTGGCCGATATCCACTTCAATCCCCGTGCGGCCTTCGCGGCTGCCACGCGAGTGGAGAAGGTCAGAATCAATCCCGGCAATTTCGTGGATCCCGGACGCGTATTCAAGAAAATTGAATTCACCGATGAGGAATATGCCGCCGAGCTGCGCAAGATCGACGACGCTTTCGGACCGTTCGTGGAACTCTGCAAGGCCAACGGCACTGCCATTCGCATAGGCGTCAACCATGGGTCGCTCTCCGACCGCATCATGAGCCGCTATGGCGACACTCCCGCCGGAATGGTGGAGAGCGCCATGGAGTTTCTGCGTGTGGCCCGGCGCCACAATTTCAACGGTATCATCATCTCGATAAAGGCTTCGAACACGGTGATTATGGTGGAGACAGTGCGCCGGCTGGTGGCTGCTATGGATCAGGAGGACATGCACTATCCTCTCCATCTGGGCGTCACTGAGGCAGGCGATGGCGATGACGGCCGAGTGCGTTCGGCCGTTGGCATCGGCACTCTGCTCAGCGACGGCATCGGCGACACCATCCGCGTTTCGCTGTCGGAAGAACCTGAATGTGAGGTGCCTGTGGCCCGCGAACTCACCGATTACATCACCGCAAGAGCCTCTGCGCCGTTCGTGTTAGGCCGTCTGCCCCAGGGGTTTGACCCCTTCGCTCCCAAACGCCGCAAAAGCCGGGCGCTGGGCAAGGTCGGCGGCACAAATGTGCCCGTGGTGCTCGGGTATGACAAGGTGGAGGCTCCGCTTCTTCGTTTCGACGCCTCGATGGACTGTGATGAGATGATTTCTGCGGTGAAAGCCGCCCCGGAGGCTGCAGTAGTGCTCACTTCTACCTCGCAGAATCCCGTCGGGGAGATTGCCGCTGCCATCTGTGCCTTGACCGAGGCCGGCGTCGACTCTCCTGTGATCGCGTCGCTGGGATATGGTGACCTGCCGCACGAGAAGGTTGTGATCCGCGCTGCAGCCGATTTCGGCACACTTCTGCTCAATGGTCTGCTCGACGGTATAGAAATCCTGGCCGGTCAGCTCGACCATGAGGCCATGACCTCGCTCGCCCTGGGTATCCTTCAGGCCGCACGGGTGAGAGTATCGAAGACGGAATTTGTAAGTTGCCCCGGATGTGGCCGCACGATGTTTGATCTGCAAACCACTGTGCATCAGGTGAAAGCCGCCACCTCCCATCTCAAAGGGCTGAAAATAGCCGTGATGGGATGTATAGTCAACGGCCCGGGCGAGATGGCCGACGCCGACTATGGCTATGTAGGGGCTGCCGCCGGTAATGTGACGCTTTATCGGGGCAAAACCGCAGTGGAAAAGAATATCCCTTCGGCGCAGGCTCTCGACCATCTGATTGATATTATCAAGGCCGACGGGCTCTGGCAGGAGCCTGAGGCCTGAGAGGCTGCCGTCAGGGTTTGAAACTTTTAGCTAATGGCTCCCAAGAAAGAACAATTCCACATTTTTGAGCTTCCCAACGGTCTGCGCCTCGTCAGCTCGCAGGCTGCCTCCGACGTAGATTATTTCGGCGTTACCGTAAACGCCGGAGCACGCGACGAGGCCTCCGACCGGTTTGGACTGGCTCATTTCGTGGAGCATACCATATTTAAAGGCACCCTCCACCGCCGCGCCTGCCATATCAACCAGCGCATGGAGAGCGTGGGTGGCGAACTTAACGCGTTCACTACCAAGGAGGAAACTACGGTCTACACCATTTCGCCGCGCGGCAATCTCAGCCGCGCCGTGGAGCTGGTGGCCGACTTGCTGGAAAACTCACAATTTCCTGACGGAGAGCTTGATAAGGAGCGCGAAGTGGTGGCCGACGAAATCGACAGCTATCTCGATCAGCCTTCGGAGGCCGTTTTCGACGATTTTGAGGATATGATATTCCGGGGCTCGCAGCTGGGCCACAATATCTTAGGCACGAACGAAGCACTTGCCGGATTCTCATCGCAGGTGTGCCGCGGATTTATCACCGACCACTACACCGCCCCGCGAATGGTGGCCTTTTACCGCGGCAGGCTCGCTCCGGCGCGGGTCGAAGCGCTTGTGCGGCGCTATTTCAGTGATTTCCGCAGCCATAGCCCGGCTGTCGACCGCGTGACGCCGACGGTGAACGAGCCGGAGCACATCGTCCGCTCCATCTCGTCGCATCAGGCCCATTGCGTGATAGGGGCGCGGGTGGGCTCGCTCCACAGCGCCGACCGCACGGCTCTGGGGCTTGTGTGCAACATCCTGGGAGGCCCGGGGATGAATTCGCGGCTCAATGTGGAGCTGCGCGAGAAGCGCGGACTGGTCTACAGCGTGGAGAGCAGTCTAAACCTGATGAGCGACTGCGGACTGATGACCGTCTATTTCGGGTGCGATCCCGATGATAGCAGCCGCTGCGTGGAGATAGTAAGCCGGCAATTGCACGAAATAGCCACTCATCCGCTGACAGCCCGCCAGCTGCAGGCCGCCAAACAGCAATATCTGGGTCAGCTCGTGGTGGCCTCGGACAATAACGAGCAGATGGCGCTCAACTCCGCGCGCTCGATATTACATTACGGCCGCGTGGCTCCTTCGTCGGAGGTTCGCGACCGGATTCTCGCCCTCACGGCCGACGACCTTCTCGCTGCCGCCGCTCAAATCGTCCCCTCGCGGTGTTCGCGCCTCACCCTCTCTCAGTAACAAGGCCACAGTTACCTTATGCGCACAATTCTGAAAGCGGGAGGTGCAGGCAATAAATGAGGCGGTGGAGACGTTTTTAACATGAGCTAACACACTAAAATATGCAACTTTGTTTTCTTGTTCCGCCTTGTTACGACAATAAGCAACCGGCCGAGCGTTCGGCAGGGTGCACGCGAATCGTGTATCCGATGATCAATATTTACGAGCTGACGGCTGCGGCTGTGGTTCGCGATATGGGCGGACATGAGGTTGAATATCACGACTTTGTGTTTGAGCATAAGTCGATCGATGATTTCAAGGCTTTTCTGCAGGCCGACAGCTCGGAGGCTTATCTCATCTGGGCAGTTAACCTGTCGATCGACAGCGACCTTCAGGCTCTGGCCGATATACGCGCCTGTCATAAGGATACTCCGGTGATCTTCATGGGTCCGGGTGCCACATATTTTACGCAGAAGTGCCTGATTGACAAGAATGTATACGTGGTTCGTGGCGAACCGGAGATGACGCTCCTGCAGCTGGTTGACACTCTCGCCTCAGGCGGAGATGTCGCTGAAATTCAGGGCCTTTCGTATCTCTGCGATGGTAAGGTGAAGCATAATCCGGCGCGCCCGCTGATAAAAGATCTCGACGCGCTCCCCTTCCCGGCCCGCGACCTGCTCGGCGACTATGAATACCATAATTCCAAACTGAAAACCGGCCCGTATACCACGCTGTTCACCTCGCGCAACTGCCCGTTCAAATGCATCTATTGCGTGCCGTCGTCGCTGACTTTTGCCCGCGAAATCGAGTATAAGCGCGACCACGACGACCATAAGCCTCCCATCGGTTTCCGATCGGCCGGGAGCGTGGAGAATGAGGTGGCCCAGCTGGCTGCCCAGGGCTACAAGGCCATCGGGTTTATGGACGACAACTTCATCTGGAACGAGACCCGCACCCGCGAGATGTGCGACATCATGCGCCGCTACGGGATGGTGTGGGGGTGTCAGGCCCGTGTCGACGCCATCACCGAGCCGATAGCCAAGATGCTGTCGGAATCCGGCTGCAGATACGTGGATCTGGGCATCGAATCGTTCGACGACCGTATTCTGGAGTATGTCAACAAGGGGATAACCACGGCTGACATTTACCGCGCCGTGGAGTTGCTGAAGAAATACGGGGTGCCGGTGAAATTGAATGTGCTCATCGGCAGCTCGCCGTATGAGACCCGCCAGACTGTGCTTCATACGCTCCATGAAGCCAAGAAGCTCGATGTGGATCAGGTGATGTTCAACATTGTGTCCCCCTTCCCGGCTACGAAATTCTACAAGATATGCAAGGAAAACGGCTGGCTGAAGGATGGGGAGTACCGTCCCTCCGACGTGCAGCGCGAAAGCACTCTGAATCTCCCCAATATCTCCGCCGAGGAGATGGAGCAGCTGCTTTTCCGCAACAATCTGAGCTATTTCCTGTCGCCTCGGTTCGTATGGAAGCAGCTGAAGCGCTTCTCGTCATGGAGCGAGTTTGTGGCTTCGGCCAAGGCGCTGAAGATGAAGCTATTCCATTAAGGCGGTGTTCCTTTCGATAATCATATTGACGTGTGATCAGACGGCGACGACTCTGGAGTTGCTGCGGTCGGCCGATGCGCTTATGCGTGAGCGTGACGATGTGGAGATCCGTATGGTTGACAACGGGCGCACCCCGGTTGAGCCGGCAATCCGCGCCGAAGGGTTCGGTTGGATCGACCGTCTGCACATCATTGCCAACGGGGAGAACCGTGGGGTGGCCGCAGGCCGCAATCAGGGGCTTCGTGCCGCCGAAGGCGAGGTGATGATGATATTGGACAACGACACCATCGTCACCCCGGAGGCCGTTCTGGGGTTGGCGCAGTATGTCGCTGAACATCAGCAGTGTGGGGTGGCAGGCCCGACATTGGTTTCGGCCGATGGAGTGGTGCAGGACAGCGCCAAGCCGTTTCCCTCCCCATGGCTGAAATTACGCCATACCGTTGGGGTTAAAGGGCTGACAGGCCGTGAGCGCGAGGCTATGGAGTCGGGGCATCCCACCTATGTGATAGGAGCGTGCCAGGCGTTCCGTCGCGACACGCTCAAGCGCGTGGGATGGCTTGACGAAGGGATCTTCTACGGACCTGAGGATGCTGATTTCTGCCTGCGTGTGGGCCGCCTGGGACTGACCGTCGACTATCGGCCCGAATTCAGGATTATTCACCACTGGCGCAGAGCCACCCGGCGCAGTCCGTTTTCATCGCTCGCCCTCAAGCACGCCAAAGGCCTCCTGCGCTTCTACCTCCGCCACCTATTCCGATAGCATGATGTCCTCCGCTGTATTCTCTGTGAATCAGCATATTCAGAACTACTTCTCGCATAATGACATCTCTAAGCGGAAGGCAAGCAATGGACAATAGTGTTGTTCTTGGTTAGTTATCGGGGAAAGACGATTAGATGAGGATACAAGAATGTGAGAAAGAATATTTCTCATTGATGTTGAGTGGAATGTGTGAGATTGATACCATAGTCGGAAGATAAAATATCTCAGAATAGTTCGGAATGTGAACCAAAACGTATGAGCTTGATTATGCCGATTTCCTTATCCCACCATATAAGGAGTGTATCGCTTTCGACATGACATTCCATATAACCGTTATAATTCCCGGTCAATAAATGCGGTCGGTTTTCCTCCGGTATAGGCAATCCTTCAGTCAGCAGTTTTCAGATGCTTTCAAGTTTGTCTAAGACCTCTGTGTTGTGTTTGTATCGTTTAAGATCCTTCTTAAACTGTGATGTGAGTTTAAGAGTGTTCATAGAGAGTCTACAAAACTACGGAAACTATTTAAATCGAGAGTTTCAAGATTTTCATAAGTTTCGGCTTCTTTCATTGCAGCGAGAGTAGTCTTGTTGGGTCGTTCGGAAACAAATGCCATAAGGACACTTTCAACAAGATTATTCAAACTGCGGTTATGCCGTCTGGCCTCTTCCTGTAGTCTCGTAAGAAGGTTTTCACTAAGTCGGAATGATGTCTGTTTGCGAATAGAAGATGCTGTATTCATTGTTGTGATATATTAGTAGTGCAAAGGTAATGTATTTGTATAACACTTCAAAATAAATAATTTGTGATTAAATTTGTCTAATCAATTCCAAATGCTTACATTTGTGGAAATTAAAAGCGATATTATATGAAAAAGAGAATATTATTTTATACGTTAACTTTATTTTGTGCCTTATGTTCATTTGCACAAAACCCTAAGCCCGATTATAGTATCAGATTAAGT
>CAMEGQ010000018.1 GCA_945916235.1 uncultured Porphyromonadaceae bacterium
ACGTAGACGGAGCCGGAATGACGCGCCGGCATCCTTCCTCCCGAGGGGGGAGGGGCGGGCGAGAGGGGAGGCCGGCTGAGCATCGAGCTGGGCGTGATGCTCATGGAAACGGGGAGAGTCCGCTGGTGGCTCGGGAGGAGGGGAGGGCGGTTGCGGCATGTAGGCGGAGGCGGAGTGAGCCGGGGGCGATGGCTTGGCTGTGGGATGGAGTGCCCTCGCCATGCAGGAGCGTCAGACGCGCTGTGTGGCCGGTAGCGGAGGCTGAGGGGGTCGCGCGACGATAGGAAGCGCGTCTCCCTCATCCGGAACGGACGGGTGCACTGCGCGGCCAGCGGGCATTGCGAAAGGCACGTGGCTTGTCCCCATCCGACAGCCGGGACATTGTCGGCGGCCACGTAGACGGAGCCGGAATGACGCACCGGCATCCTTCCTCCCGAGGGGGGAGGGGCGGGTGCCGGTTGGGCATTTTCGTGAGGGCACGAAAATGGCTCACGCGTTTTTGTATTCCGTTTTTGCGTCGAAGCAGGGGCAGGCCTTGGGGGCGTAGTCGCGGTGGCCTACCACCTGCGCGTGCGGATAGCGGCCTTTCAGCGTGCGCACGAGCGTCAGCAGGGTCTTCTTCTGCGGCTCGGTGCGCGTGTCGCAAGGTTTGTGGTTGTTGTCCGAGCCGCCGACGTAGCAGATGGCGATGGCGCGGTTGTTCATGTTGCCCTGCTTGCAATGCTGGCCGCGCTGGTCGTCGGGGCGTATGCGCTCGTAGCTGCCGTCGAGATGCACGAGTATGTGATACCCGGCGTAGACCTTGCGGCCTTTCGGGTCGACATACGGTTCGAAGTTCCGCGCCTTGTGCCATGCGTCGAGCTCCTTCACGCTCACCTCCCTGCGCGGAGGGGTGTCCGTGCAGTGTATCATGATCGTGTCTATTTCAGCTTTCCGTTTCATTCCGCCACCTCCTCTCCGTTTTCGGCGCGGGCGGCAAGCTCGGCCTTGGCCTGCTGCTTGCACTGCTCAGCGTAGGCGTTGTAGGCGGCAAATTCATCTGGTTTGCTGTCGCGCTGACGGAGCACGGCAAGCTCTGCATTGACATCGTATCGCTCGCGTATTTTTGCCGATACGGCCGCGTTGTAGTCGGCCTGCGAGTAGGCCGGTATCGCGTCCTCGGCAATCTCCTCCCACTGGTCTGGATTCGGGGTCGAAGCGCGATGCACGGCGGGATATGTGTCGCTGCCTATCTGATGCAGGATGTGCCCCTCGGCGGCTGTGAGGTGATACATACCCGTTGCTTCTTCATATCTCTTTTCCATAATGTTATGATGTTTTTAAGTTGTGGCGAAAGTAATGTTTTTGGCTGCGGCGGAAGTCATGAGCGCGTGCCAGTCGGCGTTGCTCTCGTCGGTGAGCTTCGCATAGACATCCGCGTGCACCGTGATGGTGACTGGGGAAGTGTTCAAGGCGTGCTCGACCATGTATCTCACGCTCTCAAAGGATAGCTTTGGCGCTTGCGAGAGTGAAACGCTGTAGCGAGTGATTCCCAGCGACAGCTCTTCAAGAGCCAGGCAGTTGTAGAAGATATTCTCCCCGTTGGCACCGAGTGTGAATCTTCCCAAGATTTTCCGCAGCTTCGTGCATCCCCCGAACACTCCCGAAGTGTCTGTTGACATTGAAACCCTGTAGTTCGCATAAGGTGAGCGCCAACCGGGATGCACGCAAGCCACTTCCATGTCAATCTGTCCTCCAAACAGAGATTTGCAGTCGGCCTTGATGGTATCATTCCCCAACGGAGGCAGATTGGTGCGTATATACAAAAACGGATGATAGGATGACGAGTAACCGTAATTTTGCAGCGGCTTGCGGCCAAAGAGCAATATTCTCCTTGCATCCGAGAGAGTGAGGTCTGTCAACCCGTTCAGCTCGCCGAAGCCCGTCTTGGCGTTGTATCCGCCGTCTGAGCCGCAGGCCGTATTCCATTCGGCAATCGTCGACTCCGGCCACTCTTCCCACTTTGCATCCTTGGCCTCGATGGCCGACCGCTCGGCAGGCGTCACCTCCTTGTAGTCGTCGGCGCTCTGGCCGTTGAGCAGGATGCGTCGCGGAGCGAACGTGTGGAAGTTCGTCGGATAAGCCTCCGTGACGAAATTACCCCCCCCAGCATATATCTCTGTTAATGAGCCGTTTACAACTCTGTTTTGTAGTGCCATATTTTCTTGAAATTAGTAATGAGTAATTAGTAATGAGTAATTTAAGCCGAGGCGAAGGCGATGTGTTTGCCTGCCGCTTTGGTGAGCAGAGCCTGCCATTGCGAGAGCTCGTCGGCTGTCAGAGCCGCAGCCGCCTCGTTGGTGGTGTCACCCGTCAGCTTGGCGTAAACGTCGGCATGAGCTGTGATGGTGATTGCCGTATTGCCGTTGGCCGCGTTGGTGACTATCGAGTCGAGCGAGTCGAGCTTAAGGAGCGGCGAGTTGCTGAGCAGTAGGTTACTTTTCAGTTTGCGCAGGTCGAGCGTCTCCAGCTTGGGGCAGCCGAGAAATGCGCCATCGTCAATCTTAACGATTTCGTGGCGGATTGGCCCGCGAATCTCGCGGAGATTCTTGCAGCCGTAGAAGGCTAATTGCAAATAATCGCCGCGGATAACGCAATTGACATTTGCGACCTCCAGCGAGGTATTATTCTCGGCGAAACGGCTCAGGTTGATTGTTGACCAGTTGGAATATAGAGGCAAGTTGGTTCGCACGGTGTGATGCACCAAATCCTCGGTGTGGTCGCCGCCCGTGTGGTATATGCTGAGAATCATCACCGCCTCGTCGTAAGAGAGCGTCAGTCCGTTGAGCTTGCAGTCCCATACCCCGTTGGTGAACTTGGCGTAGCCTGCCGTGCCTGCCGCGGCGTTGAAGAGGTCGCAGAAAAGCGACTTGCGAGCAGCCTCCGTCAGATTCAGCTGCACGGACTGCCCTGCCGTGCCGGGGTTGGCGATGGTGGTGTGGATGTCGTCCGACTCCTTGATGGCCGGGCGGAGAGGCCGCAGCGCGTTGCCGTGCCAATAGAGTGCGTCGCCCTGCTTGTCGTTGACGTAGAGCTTGCCCGCCGACGGTATCACCCCGTTCTCGTCCGCGCTCTCGCCGAAATTTTTCCAGCCGTCTATCTTGCAGAAATAGGCGAGCCGTCCGAGTCCGTCAGCAGGAGTGTAACGGAAGAGGAATCGCTTTGAGGCCTCGCAAAAGACCACATCCACTTCATCGTCTCCCACAGCACCGGGAGCCGTGTCCGGAGACACCGCGCCCGGCTTGCTGTCGATCACCTCCGCGAAATGCGCCACATTGCGGAACGTGGCCGGAATATGCTCGGCGGGAATCATGGTGTTCGCGTCGAGCGGCGCGAGGCCGTTGGCGCGTCCTTTCGTGGATTCGAGCGCATCAACCAAGTCCTCGGCGTAATTGTCGATATGGAACAGCATTAGGTCATACCAAACATAGGGATAGCCGCGCTCTCCCTCGATGTAAATCTTGCCTTCTACAGGGCAGACACCATCGATGCCGGGGGTGCCGTAACGCTCAGAATCGCGAAAGTTGTTGAAGTAAGTATATGTAGGCTGCAGCACTCCGGCATCGCGCACTCGGAGCAGGAATCGGTCGAGATTGTCGGAATAGACGACTGCCGCCCCCTCGTCGCCATAGCCGAGCGTAGACGATGAAGCCGATACCGTGACCTCCTCGTCGACAACCGAGTCGAACATCAGCACGTCGAAGAACTTCGGGGCGATGTTTTCGTCGGGCACGTGCTTGTTGGCGTCGAGCGGCGCGAGGCCGTAGGCGTGTCCTTTCGTGGCAATGAGACCCTTTGCGAGCTTGAGGTCTTTGACCTGCTGGGCGGTCATTGCTCCGGCGGCCTCTTCCGTGGCTCCGGGGAGCAGGACGATCTCGCGCTCGTCCTCCTCGGAGGACCAGGCGTTGACGCGGCGCATCTTCGCCTTGACGGAGTCAGGGGCGGCGGTGCCGGCGGAGATTGACTTGAGGACCCAGTCGACGATCTGGAGATTCCCCTGGAGCTGGCTGATGAGCCTGAAGTTGTTGTCGGTTCGTGTGATAGCCGCATCGGCTTTGCCATCGGCCGACTCGGCGGCTGTCTGTGCGGCCTGTGCGGCAGTCATGGCTGCGGAGGCCTGCTCCAGGGCGTCCGTAGCCTTCTCGAGCGCCGCCGAGACATTGGCCGGCATGTCGGTCATGTCGATGCCGTGCATCGCGAGAAGAAAATCGTTGAGCAGAGAGCCGAGATAGAGCGGCGTGATCGACGACTGCTCGATCTTGGCTTTCAGCGCGTCGACCTTAGAGATGAGAGTGGAAAAATCATACATATCTTACGGAATTTTATGCTAATAAAATGGAATAAGATCAGACGGTAAAAGACATCAGGCGAGGCCGTGTTTTTTGTAATAGCCCGACTGCCGGCGGAGATCGTCGGAATCGAGATTTGCGAAGAGTCCGACGAACTCATAGCCGAGCGACTCGGCGTAGAAATCTCGGAGGTTCATCACCGAAGCATAATACTTCGGGGAGAACCAGGGGCGGCGTTGCCGCACCTTTTCGCGGCCGATGTCGCCGCCGTTGCCGATAGGCACCTCTCGGCCTGTGCCGAGGTCCTGCCAGATACCATACTCCAGGAACGTCTGCGAGAGGGTGATGTCGTAGAAACGACCATCTGCCTTTATTGAGAGCGCCTTCGGGGAAGCGTAAAGATTCCCAGTGTCGATGATGTGGTATTTATATATTTTCTCCTGCCAGATGTCGATCATTGTCTTGTTCCATGCCTCGACAAATTTTTTGCGGGCTTCGATGGGGTCGGTTACTGATTCCATTCTTCTGGGTTATAAGAGAGATCTGCGAAGGTGTCGATCGCGATCTGGAAGAAGGCGCACGCGCCACCGGAATAGAAATATTTGTCGATCTCGTGGAATTTCACGTAAGGGTCGATATAGATGCAATCCTCGGCGAGGCGAGTCTTCTCCTGAATGAGCACCGAGAGGAACTGTCTGAAAAGCTCGTTCATCGTCTCGAGGCACGACTGGCGGGCGCGCATGTCGTTGGCCGCGTGGCGCATGAAGAGGAAGACGGTCTTGACGCGCCTGGTGTGGGGAGAATTATTCAGTTCGGTGCCTCCTTCGGAAGTATCTGAGACGGCCACACAGGCCGTCATCGAGAGTGTGGTGGAGATGAGCGTGTGATACCCCTCGAGCGATGAGACGCGTTCGAAGCGGAAGCCGTGTTGGGCGGCGAGTTTGTTTGAGGATGTGAGCCGTTCGAAGAATCCGGCGGCATCCCAGTTGAAGCCGTTGATCATTTTGACGGATATTTTCGGTTGAGATCCTCATACTCCCGGGCGAGAGCGTCGAGCTCCGTGAGCGCACGGATGGCCGGGAGCGAGAGGATCATTTTTTCTTTTGTGATATCCCCCTTTGTGAGCGCGCGGATCTGCGAGTCCATGCTTCGGCGCAGCGTCAGCTCGTCGACATGAGGCTCGGCTTGGTCCACCGGCGACGTCTGCAGGAAGTTCGGGTATCTCACCGAGAGCATAGCTTTGAGCGATGCCCACCAGTAGAAGATCGAGAGCAGCTCGAAATTCTGGAGCCGGATGTCCTCCTTGCGGTATAGGATAGCCGCCATCGAGCGGAGTAGCCGGTCGTCGTTAGTCTGCTGCCACACTTGCCAGAGAGCCTCGATGGCGAGGTAGTCGTCAAATGAGAGGTCCTCCTCCACATCCGCGGAGATGGCCCGGGCGCCGTCGATGACGTCGAGGCGGACAGGCGCTTCCGGGATGCGCGACATCCAGGACAGCATCGAGGCGGCGGTGGCGAGGTCGCCGGCGGAGACGAGATACTCCTTGCCGTCGCGGGCGAGGATCCATCCTCCGGCATAGGGGGTGATTACCTTCAGACGGTTCCAGTGGAGCAGGCAACGTGTGGCCACGTTTGCCGAGACCTGCCAGCCGCAGTCCTCCTTCGAGCGGAAGCTGCGGTTGAGGGTCATGCGGTTGACAATAGACATCGCCTTCAGCATGTAGGAGAGCTGCTCCTGAGTCAGCTCGCTCCAGGATTCGGGGGCGGTGAGATTGAGCGTCATGATGTCAAAAATAGTAAGAGCCTTTGATATTGTTGTCAAAAGGCTTGGTGAGTACTCCGCGCATTTCGGCGGTCCAGATCTCAAGATATTCCGGGCAGTCGTCGACAGCGTTGATCACATGGCTGCACTCCTCCCAGATTGCATTGTAATGGGGCACCGGGTCGGGTGCGGCCACGAGTGCGGCCACAGCCTTTTTGCAGAGAGATCGGCAAAGAGCCTCCTGCGGGCTGCCGGCCTCACGGCGCGCGTTCTCGGCGTCGCGCATGGCGGACATTAGATTATGGCCGAGGAAACGGTCGGCCATCTTCTGCTCCACAATGAGAGCCTTCAGGCGCATATCCTCGAAGGTGACGCCTTTGGGCATCGCCCGGAGGTCGAGGAGCGAGGAGAGGAAAGTGGCGCAGAAAAAGCGGCCCGGCTCCGACTCTCGCCATGCCGGATATTTGTGGCAGAGGTCGACGAGGAGTGTGAGATTGTCGTGAAGAATATCACGGAGGGACTTCACCAGGCGCTCCACGCGCTCCTTGGAAGCCGGGGCGATAGTGTCGGTGTTGACCACACCGATTCCGGTGGGTGTGACAACGATATCAAGTGATGGGAGCGCGTCGGCGTAGGCCTTCGTCACGACCACGCGCACGGCAACCTTATTCTCCTCCGGAGAGAGGAAATCGTCCGGGCCGAGATATTCGGCCTCGAGCCATGCCTTGGCGGAGGCGAGGAATGGGGCGAGCTTTTCGGAGAAGGGCGTTTCGCCCGTGACTTCGCGTAGGATGTTCGGGGCGAACTGCGTGATATTTTCAGCGGTTAGAATTTTCAGGTTCATGGGAGTGTGGATTAGCGGTGACTTCTTTTGCATCCTTATGTTCGTCGAGGGTGGTGAGCTGGATGAAGGGGCAGTCCGGGCGGACACCCTTCCAGCCGTTGTAGCGGATGATTATCTGATGGGGAAGAAAGAGGAGGTCGCGATAAGGCTTTTTAAGAGCCTGGGCGATGGTGTAGAGCTCGCGCTTGTCGGAGCCGGAATTGTTTGTCTGCGACTTGCCCGGCACCGACCCCACAAGGTTCGAGTGCACGCGCATCGTGAAACAGACCATGTTCACGGCCTCGGCGATATCGGACTCCCAGTCGCCTCCCTCCTTCGTCTTGGAGTCGATGGGGACGACGGTAATGTCCGGATTCTCCCCCTTGCCGTCGATCGAGATCGACTTGCCGGTAAAGAGGACAGCTCCCGAGTTCTCCGTGTCTGTGAGGAATTCCATCATCTCGCGCTTCTTCTCATTCATGAGCTCGCGCTTTTTCTCCGGACTGGAGACGCGCTCGCGCATGAACAGATTGTCCCAATAGCGTTGGGAAATCTCGATCACGTATTTTATCGGCGCGGCGTTCTGAAGCTTGGCCATCTTGGCCTGCCCTATAAGCCGCTTGATGTTGTACCAGGATCCACGGAAGAGCGCGGCGTAGTGGGGAATCGGGTAATAAGGGGAATCGACTCCCGGGAAGCGGGAGAGTATTGCGAACTTGCGGAGATGTGTGGCCGGCTTCCCGGAACGGGACGCGCGGTGGCCCATGCGATATTGCAGATCGCGCCATGGAGAGCGCGGGTCGAGCAGCTCGATCTCCTCGAAGCGGTCGGAGGGCTGCGAGTCGCGGAACGGGCCGAAGATTATTTTAGTGAGGCGTCCGGTCTTGGGATCGGCCGGCGCAAAACGGCAATAGCAAGCCGGCTTGCGGTGGAGCTCCACGATCTCCGTGCCGTCGTCATTGAGGATAATGACAGACACTGCGAAGTTAAAGTGCATGATATCCTGGCAGACGCCGAGGAAATAATCTGGGAGGGGATTGTCGAGAAGGAAATTTTCCACCTTCCCGGCGATGGCCTGATCGGCCTGCGACGTGTCGTAGCGGAGTCCGGCGCCGTAGCAGACTTCGGCGTTGAACATCTGACAGGTCGAGACCGTCTCATCATCCTCGATCATCCGGATGATGTTGTAAGGCATCTGGTCGTCGCCGCCCCACGACTTATACTCCTTGCCGTCGGGCGTGATCATGGTGTCGTAATGGCCGTAATCGCGGAAGAGCTCGGTGGTCTTGTTGACAAAAGCCACCCGGGCGTTGGAGCGGGGGAGCATCTCCACCGACGAGCAGTCGATGAAGCCGGAATGTTTATCCTGTATGTTTTTTGATCTGTCCATTTGGAGAGAGAGATTATAAGTAAACGTCATAACCGTTGATGCCGATGATCAGGCAGTCGTGAATCGACCGGATCTGGCCGCTGCGGAGGAATTTGATAGTCCGCATTCCGGTGTAAAAATCATAGCGGAGCGAGACAACGTCCTCGCCCTCGATGATCGAGCCATTTTTCCGCTTGCAGTAGGTGATCGAGACCGGCTGGCCGGCGTCGAGCATCGCTCGCGCCTGGGATATGTGGATCGCCTTAGTCATACTCCTCGGAATATTCGGCGGAGAAGACTCCCCGGTTCGAGGGAGCGACTCCGAACATTTCGGACTCGAACTTCACCGGACGGCGGCCAGTGAAGCGCCACGTAAACTTGTAGGCGGTGAGGGTGTCGTCGGCGGTGGATTGCTCGCAAGTGTGGTCCTCGATGGCGATATCGTAGGGAGTGCCGTTGACCAATACTTGTGCCTGGTGGGAGGCTATGAGCTGCTCGTACGACTCCGCCTCTTCGGCGGTGACCGGGCCGGTGGTGACCTGATATGTGCGGTCCGTCTTGCGGTCATACTGCACAATCCGGCCACGGCAGGAAGCCGAGTCGCGCGATGTCTCCGTCTTGGTGACCATCACGCCTTCGACGTCGAGGAGCTCCGGGATGTTGAAGACATTCCGAAAGCAGAAGGTCAGGTAGGCCGGTGACGGAGTGATATAGCAGAGGAGCTGTCGCTTGCCGAGAGTGACGGCGAAGTAAATGACGTCGACGAGTGGCTTTTCCTCGATGTTGAGTAATGTTTTTATCATGCTGTCGACATCAAGCTCGGTGTAAAGCGAGTCCGGAATCGGACGGGTGCTTGTGTAGCTGAAAGAGGCTATATAGCCGCTGCTGTCATGGCCTACTGCCTTGATTATGAAATTGGCGTTGGCCTGCGCCGGAGCTGCGGCGAGTCTTACGACCGAGCCGCGATGCACGCGCCTCACGGAAGAAGAGAGGAGAAAATTTTTCGATGGTGAAAAATTTGCAATGAAGAGCTGCTCGCAATAGATGAAAGTGACTTCGGCCGAGGTGTTGCCGAATGCGATCACCACCGGAGCCATGGTTAGTCCTCGGGCGCGGAAATGATCCTCGATCAGCGTGCCGGGGTCGAAGAGCTCCACGACGCCGTTGTAGGCGTAGAGGTCGGCGGAGAAAAAGGTGATGCCGCCGCATGAGAGGGAGACGGCGAGCTTTGCTTCCGTGGTGGAAGCCTTGATCGAGTCCGCGTCGGCGGTGGGCACGGTGGACCCGGAAAGGATCGGAGATTCTATGAATGTCGTGGCCATATCACAAAAATAATCGCGTATCGGGATGGGTAAAAAGACAAAGACCGCGGCGGGGTTGCAAAACGGGCCGTCCCGGATTAAGGGGCGGCCCGGCTGCAGGAAAGGGGAAGAGCTACATTCGGAGGTGGCACAAAAGGCGCAAAAGTGGCTTGCGAAATATATAAACCAGTAAAAGAAGAAGTGCGATAGAGGATATCCAGAAGCCCGATAGGCGAAATTTCTGCCATGCTGTAAGGGGCTTTTCGACTTCGACCCGTTTCTCCTTCACCACAGGATAGGGGATGATGTGGTCGATAGAGTCGCGGATAAGCCTGACTTTTTCGCTGGTCAGGAAGACTGTGTCGGAGCGGATTCTGATGCGCTCTCGCCATCTCACTGTCTCCTTGACGACGGTGTCTCCGCGGAGCATGAGGAAAACTGAGTCGCGTATCACTACTGAATCGACGCGGACGGCGGCGGCAGTCCGGTCAGTGGAGTCCGCCGAGAGCTCGATGTGGCGGAAAGTCGACTCGGGAGGGACGTAGTCTTCCCGTGAGCATGAAGCTGCAGCGGCGGCTATCAGAACGCCCAATATAATCAGGAATTTTTTAAGCCAACGGTTCATTGTCGGAAGTATTGGCAGGCTGTTCGGTGACTGTGGAGGAAACGGCTTTGCGCCGGTGGCCGGAGTGTCGTCCGGACGATGCCTGCAGTGAGTTGAGATAAGTTTTCAGCTGGAAATTGAGGTCGATGCCGAGGAAAGCACCGGCGGCGACGAGCGTCATGCCGAAGACGGTGATCACCGACGGGTGAATCTCGCCCTTCGGGGGCATGAAGACCGCGAGCATAACGAGTGCCATGCCGAAAATGATCAGCAGGAATGCGAGCACTGTCTGCGTGGTGATCTTGCGGCGTATTATTATGTGGTGGCTCATGAGGAGAGAGTTTTAGGCCAGAAGTCAGAATTATTAAGTCAGAGCAAAAATAATGACTGTGCGCGGGCAAAAAAAAGACAGCTGCATACTGTAAAGAAAATTGAAAATTCTTTACAGCATTTTCGGAATACTGTAAAGAAACCCCGATTTTCTTTACAGTATTCCGCCAGTATCGATCATGGCGACGCCGGAATATGGGCGGCGCTCGCATCCGATGTAGAGGGTGTCGAAGGCGTCGGTGCCGTCCGTACGGTGCTCGAGCAGGTCTTCCTCCGACTCTGCGAGCTTCTCCCCCGACTTGTTCTTGCGGAAGCCGTTGCGTCCGCGCTCCACACCGGCCGACTGGATGGCGAGAATCAGGTCATCGTTATTCTGTCGGTTGAAGTATGGGGTGAGACGGTTCTTTCCGGCGAACCCACGGTTGATCAAGTTATATTTTTCATCATGGCGCATTGGGTTGCCGAGAGGCACAGGCACCACGCGCCAACCATGACGCTCGAATTCCGAGATGATAGAATATCTGAAGTCGATGTTGTTGACGGCGTAGTTAGAGCCGAGAGCGGTGGTATCGTAATAGAAGACCACCGTCTTCTCCCGATGGTGGGCGTAATACTGGCAGAAGTTTGCAATCAGCGCCGGGATCTTACGGTCAAACTTGACGTAGAAAGATTTTAGGACGTTGAGACGGCCGAGCCTCTCATCAGGCTGGCCGGCCACTATCCAGTTGATGTTGGCGTTGTAGTCCATGCCGATGCAGATGGGTGCGTAGCGGTCGAGGTCGCGGTCCGCGCGGCAGTCCATAGCCTCCGGAACGAACTCATAATCGAATGAGTCGAGATACTCGAAGTCCGAGGCGTTGTATTTGTGATCCTCCTGCATCGAGGAGTAGAAGCCATCCTTGGCGATGCCGATCTTGCGGCACATGATGGATGTCTGGAATGTAAGCGGCGTTAGGTCGCGCTTCATGTCGCGCAGATATTGCTCGCCGAGGAGCTCCACATTTTCCACCGAGGAATATTCGCGGTAGTATGTGGCCACGGAGCGGAGGCGGTTGACGTTGCGGTCGAGGCGCCGGAGGTGCCCCTTGAGATAGTCTGGCGGCTCAATGCCGGCCTTGCGCATCTCGAGGATCTTTTGCTTGAGGCGCCAGATTTCATAGACGCCGCCGCCGATAGCGTCGATGACCCGCTTATCCATTTTTTTCTCATACTCCAGGAACCACGATCCCTTTTTAGACTGCGGCATATCGGAGAGAATGAGCATCGCATGGTTGAAGGAGTGGCGGCAGAAATGCGTCTTGATGCCGCCGTTGGCCGGCAGTGTTTCCTGAGTGAGCTTGACAGGGTCGACGAACTTTGCCTCGTCGACCAGGACCCAAGAAAGAGTCAGAGAGTTTGCGGCTCCGGGCCTGTCCTGCGAAAGGATCACGGCCACGGAGCCATTGTAAAAGGCGATGACGTTTTCCCACTGGAGCGGCTCTGTGATAGGCTGGGCGAAAGATTTTGGCGGTTTCCGCCCCACCACATAATGGATGCCTCTCTTATATCCCCATCGGGTCCATGCCGCGAAGAGTCCGGGGAGAGTATTAGTGAGGCCGTGCTTGAAGGTAGGCACGACAATGCCTCCCGTAGAGCCCGGCATCCTCTGGATCATTTTCAGGATGTATGGAGCTGCGATGGAGTCCGTCTTGCCCGTACGACGTCCTGCCACGATGACTGTAGTCCTCGCGGCTATCAGTTGTGTTGTCAGCTGCGGGCGGTTGAAATATACCTGCTTCGCTTTGGGATTCGTCTGGATCATGATTCCGGTGGTGTTTGTAGGTCGGGCGCCTTGTCGGGGAAGATCTTCTCCTCCTCGAGGTCGACTTCCTCGAAATCGACGTCTGTAATATCGGCGAAGTCGCGCGAGAGCTCCTTTGTGAGCTTGTCGATATGTTCATACACATTCGGGATGGCCGGCAGACCGAGCACGGTGACGTCGAGCGTGGCGCAGAAAGGCTGCGGCACAATCTCGTCGTATGGCACGGCCATCTCGTCCTCGAGGTCTACACGGTTATATTTCGCATAGGAGGAGGCTGCGCGCTCC
This sequence comes from uncultured Porphyromonadaceae bacterium, assembly GCA_945916235.1. Taxonomy (GTDB): domain Bacteria; phylum Bacteroidota; class Bacteroidia; order Bacteroidales; family Muribaculaceae; genus UBA7173. The sequence goes on from CAMEGQ010000018.1 coordinate 12,603, forward strand.
ATCGTCTTGGTATCCTTCCGGGCCTTCGCCATGGCGTAGGTCTCGAGAATCATTTCATTATAGCGTACTCGGTGGAAATCGCGTGAGTTCTGCTGCATCATCGGCGCTATCTGGTGTATGATCGCGATGTCGGAGTAGGCGCACGACTGCGAGACATCATAGCGCGACATTATCTGGTCGCGGAGCTGGCGGTCTTTGATAGCAGGGTTCGCAAGCCAGTAGTTATACATGTCGCGTATGCGGAGGATGCGTTCGGCGAATGCGGCGGGGTATCTTTCGCGGAGTTCCTCTTCGGGGGTGAAGAGGTCGGTTCGGCAGGCGTCAATGGCTGAGGGGAGTGGCATGGGAGAAAGAATTTATTCGTCGTCCTCCATATCGAGGAGCGCCTTTTCAGACATTTCGATAGCCGCCGGAGAACCTACGCGGGCAAGGGTGGCCATCTGCTTGCGGATCTCGAGCTTCTGCGAGAGTTTGCCCTTGATATATGCCTTTCGGGCAGGGTGGCCCTCTGACTGAATGTCGGCCTTGAAGAGCTCTTCGGGAATGTCGAGATAGATTGCTATCTCCGACGGCTTCGTGTAGAGCTGGGCGAACTGCTCAATCTTTTCCAACTGTTCGGCTGAATACTTCATTGAATGGCACTGACTGGCGTGTTATTACATAATTTATTTGCTCTGTGAGCGAGTCGAAGATCTCCGGCGAAGTGGAGATGCATCCCGACTCGTATCGGTTGCCGCGCGTGAGATTCTGGGAGGTGACGACCGAAACTTTCCAACGGTCGTTGCCGACGAGTAGAATCTTGGCATGGCTGGAGGCGAGATAGCAGTTTCTTACCGTCTGGGCGATGAACGGCCATAAGATAAGCGTCTTGTTGGTGGCTTTGAAGTCGAGCACGATATCGATATCGGTGACGAGCCCCTCCTGCCGGATGAAATAGAGGCGACGTAGGAACTCCTCGGAGATCGAGAAGGAGGTCATCTTGATGGCCGCCGGACCGGTCTGTTCGAGAACCCACTGCAGAATGTCGGCGACCTGCAGGAGGTTCGACATGTAAGCCTGCTGCGGCTTGTCGGCGAGCGGCTTTAATACGGTGTTGATGTAGTCGGCATGGTTCATGACAGCTTGAGTTCTGACATTTTTGCCTTGACTTTCTCCGACGGCGCCGGAATCTGCGCGTATAGTTTGCGGATTCTGTCGGCCATGGATTGCGACGGCTCCTTGGCATATTTGCCGAGGAGGAGATTGATCGTCTTGGCGGCATTCTTGGCCGAAGTCCGGGCGTCGACGGCGCGGACGGTGGCGGCAAGCGGAGTACCCTTAACGTAGTGATCATAGAGATTCCAATTGTCGCGATACTGGAGATCCAGCTTTATGATATCCTTTGCAAGAGGATAGCGGTCCGAGTCCGGGCATGTTGAATTCGTGGAATTGATCATTCGGAGGCGGGTGTGTGCGTCGCGCATTCGGCGCATGATGTCGGCGTTGTCGATATAGAGCTGCTGCACCTCCGGGGGGAGCATGTCGTGGTCGGCCCGTTTGCCGCGCTGGAACTCCGAGCGTGTCGATCGTGAGAAACCATGCTGCTCGGCGATGCCGTCGACGGTGGCCATCATCCGCGCCACTTCCTCGTGAGTGGTGTCGATGAGACGCTGCTTGAGTATCTTCTGGAGATGATATTCAAGCGTAGGCGCATGTTTGGCTGGATTGCGCAGGATGTTATTGTAGAGGATGCGGTTGCGATTGACCCGCAGCAGCAGCTCTGCACCGGCGGCGATGTCACGCTGATCAGCCGGAGTGTCGAGCCATTCCTTAATTTTGGGAGTCAGTTCGAGATTGATCATAGCTTGTTGTTGATTCCTGAAACGAACAATAAATTTTTACCGAGAGGAAGGAGCAGCTCCTTCATCGCCTTGAGCGTGGAGCCTGTGGTAACGAAATCGTCGAACACTATTACGTTAGGCTCCTCGGGCATGATGTTGAGGGTAAAGCTCGCGTTAATGCGCTGTCGGGAGTGGCAGAAGGCCACGTCCTCGTAGAATGGGATTCCGAGGCGCGCGGCGATTTCGGCGCTGATCAGTGTCGCAAAGTTGCGGACTTTGTGGCGGCGCTTCGGGGAAGTGCAGACGCACCAGTGGCCGGAGGCGAAAGAAGAGCCGAGCACCTGAAAAAGCAAGTCCGACACGGCCTCCGCGAAATGCGGTATTTCAGCCGGGTCGGACTTGATTTCCGTCAGGGTTCGCCCCATGAGGGATTTTTGCCATACGGAGAGGAACCAGACGCCGGCGCGGCGTGTGATTCGCGGTCGGTAGTCGAAGTTGCAGCGCGCCTCGAGGCTGTTGTCCCATGCCTTCCGCTTTTGGACCGCGAAGATATCGCGGACCGGGTCAGCCGGCGCGAGAGCCGGATCGATGCCGAGGGGACGCACGTCTGTCAGGATGGCGTCAATGGCATCGGTCAGGCTCCCGTGGTGGTCAGACTGATGAGCCTGATGAGGCTCCTTCGTTGATGGTTCCATCCTCTGTCGGGATTTCGCCCTCGTAGAACGGCATCGAGCACTCGTCGGAAGCGGTGACCGTGAGCGTGGTGGAAGAGGTGCCGGTGGCACCCTGGCCGAGCGCCTGGGCGGGAGCGACGCGGGCGCCCCAGTCCACGTTGCCGAAGCAGCGGAAGCGGCCATACATATCCTCTACGAGCACGATGCACTCTGTGTTGAGGAATGGAGAGATGGCGGCGGTTGCCTCCGGGCCAACGTCAGGATGGACGAGCGTAAGCTGGTTGTTGAATGTCTGCGAGGGGAACTCTCCCTGGGGGTCGGACTTCGGTTCGGCCTTGTCGGGGAGATGGTCGATCACCAGCCACTTCTTCCCCTCCACGAGGGTGAATTTGCCCTTATAGGTGGCGGTGGTGGGTCGGCCGAGTTCGTCTCGTTCCAGCGTGGGGAACGTGGCGACGTCGGCTTTTGCTACTATATAAGCCCTGCGGCGGATGCCCGGCTTGACGGGCTTCCCTTCGCACCAGGGCATTGACTTGAGAATTGATGTGCACTTAGCCATAATTGGAGAGGTTACTGTTTTTCGGGATCAGTTGTTGTAGTGGAGCCGTCTGCCTATGGTTTGGAGGGTTAGTCGGCGAGCTCGATGATAGCGAGGCAGCGCGGGTCGATGGAGCGGAACTGTGCGCCGAGCCACATGTTAGTGGCGAAGGAGAGCGTATAGTGGTCCTTGCGCATGATGTCGACAGCCTTCTCGTCGTTGGCGTTGTCGGTGCCCCACCACATGTTCTCTTTCTGTGTGAGGATCATTCGCTTCTGGCCTGCCAATTCGGGGAGGCCTACGATAGTGATCTTTCTGTTCGACCCCTCGAGATATGGCTGGTTGTATGCGTCGTTATAGCTTACTGCCTGATGCGTGGCAAGGTAAGACTCGTTATACATGTCGGCCACGAGCGGGTCGCAGAGCAGGAGGTTGTTCTGGGCGCGGAGGAAGGGATTGATGCGGAACACTACCTCTTCTTTCAGGAGGTCGCAGGCGTTCGCAAACGTCATCTGATTCTGGAGCTTGAAATAGTTTCCGGCAGCGGCGGAAATCTTTTCTGCGGTGATCTCCTTTCCGGCGATGGTGAGCAGGCCGTCGCAGAGGTCGATGGTGCGGTCGCCGTTGGGATTGCGGACGCCGAGCAGGACGGCCTCGGCGATATGCTGGCCGCGAGCCTTTGCGAGCTGGAAGAGGACGAGCGCCGTAGTGGAGGCTCCCTTGATGGCCTCGCCGGCGATTGGGTCGTCGTAGCCCATCGTATATGCGGCGTAGTCGACCGGGGCGAATTCCTCTACAGAATTGCCAAGGAATGTCTCTAATTCGCGGAAAGCGATGTTCACCTGGGCGCTGCCGGATCGGTTTTTCTTAAACGGCGCGATCTGGGAATCGGCCGAGACTGACGGGAGTTTCTGTTTCCCGCGCAGTTTGTTGACGCCATACATGTACTTGAGCACGTCCATGGCGGTGCGAACTGGAAGATCAAGAAGTGTTGTGCCCCACTTGACGGCGGTTTTTTTGTAATCTTCGAGTTCGCTTTCGCTAATGATAATCTGAGCCATAATAGGAGAGATGGTTAATGGTTACTTGAATGCTTTGAGGAATGCCTTCGAGGCGGCGATGCCGTCGGCATAGGAAACGGGGGCGTAGGGATCGGCCTCGTCTTTCTTGGATTCGACGACTTCGGAGGTGGGAGCGGCGGGCTCTTTGCGGAGCTGGGCGATAGTTCGGTCGCGTTCGGCGAGCTGCGACTTTAGCTCTGCAATCTCGGCATCCTTTTCGGAGGCCTGCTGTGCGGCTGCAGATTCAGGCGCGGCCTGAGGCTCGGCCTGCTGAGCTGCCTGTGCCTGCGACTCCGGAACGGGAGCCGGCTGTGCGGAGGGAGAGGTAGGTTTGTCCATAGATGATAAATTTTCTGGCTCGGAGCCGGGAGTGCCGTCATTGTCGGCATGTTCCGTCGCCGGAGCACTGTTGCTGTTGAATGATCTGAGGAATGCGAAGAAGCGGTCGAGCATCGAGCCCTTCTTCCCTGAGTAGCCGGGAGGGAGTGGAATGCCCGCCGAAGAGATGGCTGCTGCCGATTCGGGGGAGAGAGGCTGTTTGTCCTCTGCGTCGTCGGTGATTTCGTCGACGAAGCCCCATTCGAGCGCCTCCTGCGCGGTGAGCCAGGAATCCTTGCTCATGAGCTGAAGAAGCTCCTCCTTCGACTTTTTGCAGCGGCGGGCGTAGAGCCCGGCGACGATGGCGTCGATGTTCTGCTGATCCTCCTTCTGCTTTTCGAGCTTGCGGATATGTTCGTCGAGCTGATCGGCGTTCATGTAGTCCCACTCGAAAACGAGGTTCGAGCAACGGTGCACGAGGAAGGCTGCGTCGGCGTCGATGGTGATGCGCTTCGCGCCCATGGCGGCGATAGTGGCTGCGGAGGCCGACTGGCCGATAAAGTGCACGTGTACGTTGCCGTGGATCTTGAAGAGCGACGAGATGGCAAGCCCCTCGTGGGTGTAGCCACCGAGGGAATTGATCAGCACGTTGACCTCCGTGTCTTTGTACTTCTCGAGGATCCAGTTTACCATGTCGGAAGTGAAGTTGCCCGACCAGCGGGAGCCGACTTCACCCTTGAGGAAGATGTGGAAATTTTTTGGCATAGTTCGGCAAAGAATTATGCACCAAAAATAAGCATCCCGCAGGGAGGCAAAAAAGACTATAAAACGCAGGGGATCGCCGATTTCAGGGCGATATGGGTGATTTTGTAGGTCCTGACGGCGGCATCGCCGGAGGGAGAGCCGGCGGTTTCGGAATAGTTGACCTGGGGATATTTCGGCTCGCGCGTGCCGACGAGCCATTGCTTTCCCGAAGCGCCGGTGAGGATGAAGGCGAGATGCCTTCCTTCTGGGAGGATGTCGGATGTGGCGAATTCGAGAGTCGTTTTTTCCTGACGGCCGCCGGAAGAGAGCGAGCCTTCGGTCTCGAACTTCGGGTCGCCGTAGAAGCGGACCTCGACGGCAGGGAGGGCGAGATCTACGACGGCGCCGCAGATAGACTGCTGCATTGCGTGCGGCTGGATGTTGGCGCAGTCAGTGTAACGGATGGAGACAATACCGGGGAGAGTGTTCATGAGCTTTACGTTTTGAGCCCGCTCCGGGCGTTTTGGTCGGTTTGGGCGTTTTGGTCGGTTTGGTAATTTTCGCGCCTGAAGTCAACGCGATTTAACAAATTTTAACGCGGCTTCTGATCGACTTGTCGCGGAGCCGTTTGAACATCTGGCGTATGGTCTCCCAGTTCTTCTCTGTCGGCTCGATGCCATGGGAGGCCATGAAGGCGTAGATGATGTCGGTGATCACCACGTCGCGGGAGTAGAAGCATGAGAGTTCTCGGTCGACGAGCGCCTTGAAATTGCGCTTGATGGCCGAGACAAGGGCTTTCTCCCCCTCCGCTGTCAGAAAGTTGTGATGGTCGGGGTTCATGCCCTTGAACGTCGGCACTTCGACGGGGAGGAGGCCGGTTGTGTCGCCTTCGGCATACTCCGGCGGACGGCGGCGCAGGAAGCGCGAGAGGATGGCGTGACAGTTGGAGCCGCGCTCGAATTCCACCCGTTTGAGGCCGGGATTCCAGAAATCGTGTCGCAGCCATTGGTCGAGATACTCCGGCACGCTGATATAGATGTTGTATTGCGACATGTAATATCCTGAATAACAATGCAAAGATAATATAAAATTTCTGAAAACGAGGAATTTGACATTAACAAAACGCGATATTATGTCGGGATCGCAGAAAAAATTTCTGAGCCAACCTCCACTTTTTTCTGATGCGGTAGTGCTGATTGGGTATAAATAGCTGAATAATAGATAGATATTACAGTACTTTTTACTAAAAAAATTCGTACTGTAATAGTACTTTCTGCGATAAAGTTTGTACTGCTGTACTTTTGTACTGAAAAGTGCTGAAAAAGTACTTTTGTAAATCACTGATTTACAAATGAAAACATCGGCACAGTACTAAAGTACTTTTATTTTAGACTATTGCACACAAGAAAAAAATAATTATAGAAAAATTGTTTCACGTGGAACTTAAATATTTGAAAAATAGCGAGATAACCCCGAATAACGTACGATAGAGGGGTGCGCGCCCCCGCGCCCCCTTTTGATTGATCGTTGGAAATCGTGCTGCTGTGCCGGAGCACTTCCGCACCCTCGGCCCCGTTTCTCTTTCTCAGGGGCGCGGGGAGCGTCGGCAGGCAGGCTGCCAAGGTGTGCGTAACTTGCTGGGAAATACCTTGCTCAGGTGATTTATAACAGCTAACTTTGTACCTGACATTGATAATCAGTAAGTTCATATTCTGTTTTGAGTTTAGTTGGGTTTCAAGATTGTCGTTTTTTCAGTTTTGTTAAGCATCTCCGAAATCTTTTTCATCAAAGTACCTGTCATCGAAAATTAAGAGCCGCTTCTGCGAGATGCAGAGGCGGCTCTGGTTATATTACCACTGTTGGCTATTGGCCGGCTATTCCGGACGCATGAGCCATCCGAACGAGCCGGAGCTGTTGCGCCCGGGACGGAAACCGTAGAAGAGCATGGCGGCGTTGACTTCGTCGTGAGTGAGGTCGGCCATCTCCTGGAGGTCGGCTATGATGTCGGCGGTGGGGCGCACCAATACCCCTTTCTCAAAAACGAGGGGGGCGGAGAATCCGGTGAGATACTCACCGAGGATCTGCATGTTTGGCGACGCTTTGACTTCGCCGCTGTCGGGGATGTCTTTCCCGGCGGTGGTGCGCATGAAGTCGTCGATCTTCTTATTGTCCATCTCCATCACCTCCTTCCTCGTCGACTTCGTCTTTGTCCTCGACGATATCGGCATCGGCGACGAAGTCATAAACCACATTAGGGTAGGCGAGGCCGTGCATCCTGATGTAGGTGCCGAGGACGTTGTGGAGAGTGACCAGGTCGGCCGCGTTCTCGAGGTCGATGCTGCCGAGACCGGTGATCTCGTCGTATGTTTCGACATACGCCGAGACTGAGAAATGCTCCTTGTCGGGAGTGCCTTCCGGCGAGAAGCTCACCTCCCGGGCGATCTTGAAATCAGGCTTCGGGCTCATGCTTCACCTCCTTTCCGGCAGGCGAGACGGACGAAGCCGAGGGCGACGAACGCGGCGGCGAAGGTGATGGGATCAGAGCCGAGAAGCGCACCTGCATAGCAAGCGGCGGCGCTGATGACGGCGAGGGTCAGAGACTTGCGGCGTGCGAGTGAGATAGCACGTGCGCACATTTTCCGTACATTGACGGCACGGAGGGCGCGGGAGGCGCGGACTGCGGGCGCATGGCCCTGGATTGTTAATGCATTCATATAGCATCAGTGATGTAGCAGGCAGACTAAAAAAACGGCTGCCGTTCCGCTGCTACACCACTGATGCCGTCTCTTGCGAGCGCAACCTTGATACGGAACGACAGCCTTATAAGTGCTATCGATTACGGGCATAAAAAAAGCCCGAAAGAAGTCGAGCATTAACCGCGCTCGGGCGAGACAGGCAGCTGTCAGTGATGTAGCACTGCAAATTTACGACAAAAAAACGACAGTGCCAAACAAAATGGGAAATAATTTTTATTTCCCGGCATTGAGCATTTCGAGGAAGTCTTGCTCGTCGATAATCTCAATGGCGCATCCCTTTTCCTTGTACTTTGCGGCAGTCTTCATCTTTCCGCTCAGACCTTTTTCGCCCACTACGCGGAGATCCTGGACTCCGACAACAAGAAAGTCTGTGTCCATGGTGAGACGCTCCGGGGCGAAACCTCCAATGCGGACGACAGCAGCACGAGCGTCATCACGCTTCATGGACTCCATCTTGCCGGTAAAAACTACGTTCATGCCGTAGAGATCATTGTCGGGTTGAGCGTCGACAGGGATTGATGACTGGTCGAATTCCGGACGATCCTTGCGCTTTGAATAGTCTCTCTTACATAATGACGGAGTGAATGTTTCCGGAGATAATAGTCCTTCCTGGATCTTGGCGGTCGAGAGGAATGCTTCGAGGGATTCCTCGGCGACATTCTCCAGTCCCTTCAATGCGAGGTCAGCCCAGCGTTCCGCGATGGCTACCGGTTCATCTGTTGTGATGCAGTCGTTATACAACAGATAACTCAGATAGTCGAGGCTGTACGATACTTCGTCCATGGTCTTTCGACATATTGCCTTCGCGTTACAGTATCGAATAGGCTTGAAATCCACTCCCAGGCGTGTGAGCGTTCCGTGTAAGCTCCTGGCCGCATATCCCTCAGCGGATGACATACACATGTCGTATCGGTCGAGAATGGACTGAACTTCGGCCCACTTGTCGCTGTACGACGGGGAAGAATTCACATCCGTTTCTTTGATTCCGGACATGACGAAATAAAACGGTGCCTCCGGGTTCAGGAAAAACTCTTGAGACTGCTGGCGGATTCCATCAACGACCGGGACGATTATAAGGTGACATACGGAGTCCTGATCCATATTGACGTTCTCTGCGTGTATTAATGCGAATGTCGGTTTCATATTACTGCCCTTTATCGTTAGGTTCGTCAGGTTGCTTCTTTCGTAGCAGATCGATTATTGTATCGAGGCGGTCGGTGATCGCCGCCACCAGCAGGATGACTATTCCGGCTCCGATACCGATGGCGGCAATCACGATGCTCGATTGGATAAGACCACCCACAATAGCGATGGCTATGACGATTGCACCTATCGGACCTATGCTTGATTTTGTTACTTGCGTTGCCATATTTGCTTTTTGACTGCAAATATACGACATAAACGGAACATAGGCAAGAACGCCCCCGCCGGGGAGGCGAGGGCGCGGTGTGGAAGGGGTGGATCAGAACAGCGTGGGCGTGGTGTCGAGGCGAGCCTTGCGGATGGCGTCGAGGTGTTCCTCGGCTTCCTTCTGGGCTGCTTTGGCAGCCTTGACACCCTTGATGGCCTCGTTGACGGCCTGCAGGGCTTTGATCTCGGCCTCGTTCTCCTCGACGCGACGGCGCAGAGACCCGGCGAAGTGGGTGTATAGTGCCTGGTAGCACTCCAGCTGATACTTCTCCACAATGTCGCGGCGCTCCTCCGCCACGAGATTTGTGTCGATTGAGAAGAGCCATCCATATATGAATTCAAGAGGCAAGCAGACCATATCATAAGTCTTGCCGTCTGCTCCAGTTGTGTGTAAGTTACACACAACTGAACCAAGGATGCGATGTCGTTTCACGGCCTGGATCTGACCGGAAACATTTAGTGTGAGAGCGTCACAGATAGGACGCACTGGAACGAAGAAGTTGTGCTCTTCGTCACGTACGGCAGCTATTTCGATGCCGTTTACTTTTGCGATGAATTGTTTGTCCATGATTGTTTGATGTTATTTTGTTATGCCGATTTTCTCATTTCTTCATTGTCTTCTCGACTTTAGCACACTGAACTTATACGGCTCGTCATCCCAAGTCAGATTCGGGAGATTCAGCAACTCAATGAGCATCGCCGTTCCCTCTTCGCCAATATACGACCCTCCTGCCGACGGGTCCCATCCCGATCCGTTTGCCCATTGACGGCGCACCGGCTTGGAGAGAAATGCGTATTGTTTCCCGTCAGGGTCAGTCGCAGTCCAATAGTCCACAACTTCGGGTTCAGAATCATCTACGGGTCGAACATTCATAAGTTCTCCACCCTCCTCACAAGTGAGCACGGTGCCGGAATGAACATTATGCCAATCATATTCATTGGCTAAAGCGGAGAGTATGGACTTGTATGTGGCATAGCCTTGCGCAACTTCCTTGCGGACATACTTGTTGGTCGTGTTCCGTCCGTCCCATCCGACGCAGTCGCAGTCACAGCCGAGATCCATCATCGGGCGCACGTTGTCGCGCATATGCTCGCCTATCTTGCGACCGTTGGGAAAAAGCATTAGGCAGTTCATCATTTGTGGCTGTCCGCCGAGGAAGCGCGTCACGTCCTCAACCATGTCGGCTATGAGTCTCAGCTTCTCTTCGGTGCATTCTATGCGCCATTTGCGCTTCGGTGTGTATTCAGTCTTCTTCATTGTCTTCTTCTCTTTGGGTTGATAGCCTTGCAGAGCCTTAGTATATTCTTCATCGTAATGAGGAAGTGGTGTGGAGATTGACAGAGAGTTCATTCTGCACCTCCCTTCATGGACTGAGAGATCAGATCATCAGCGTACAGCAGGGCCACACGGTTGACTTCACTAATGAACTGCCTGCCGATCAAGCTTGGAAATTGAGATCCCGGTAGGTAGTAATGGAAATGTTCGCCCGGACCAGTCATTATTACGATGGCGAATTGTGCGGCAATTTTCAGACGGAGCATATTGCGGGCTTCCGCAAAATGTTCGACCAATTCGTGGTCTTGCACGATATGGTTATCGCAATTTGCGGAATCTTGCGATAAATTGCGATGTTCGAATACTGCATCTGAATATGGTTTGTCATTCGCATATGCGAATCCCCTGTTGAATCCTGTCTCGAATGCGTCTTGAAATATGGATTTCCAATAATTATTGTCAATCGTATTGATTACGATAGCATCCCAGAATTCTTTCCAACGCAATTCCAGCTCTTTTTCATACTGTTCTTTTGTCATGGTTCAGATGATTTGGTTTTGTAGGTCGTGTGCTTCGATGGCGGTGTTGCGTAGATACGGCATCAGCTTGTTATCAAGGTACTCGGTAAGCTCTGCCTTAGATGGAGCCATGTATGCCAGAAGTGTGCCGATCACGTCGGACAACACTTCAACGCATTCATTTGTGGTGCATCCGGAATGCTCCAACTTGCTGGCGATGGTATGAGCCAGCACCTTCTGACCGGATGTGTAATTCTCGTAGTCCATTTTTGTTAGATTTTCTCCGGAGGCGGGACAATGCCTTGTCCCGGGCCTCCCCAGTTGTTGTTGTATGAGCGAAAGTAATACATGATGCATTCCTCGCGGCTCATGAAGCGGTGCATGAGCAGCCGGTCACTCGTCGTTCCCATCGTCGGCCTCCTCCTGATTGTTTTTGCCGAAGTCGTAGCCGTTGGCGGCAAGCAGCTCAATGGCCAGCACGCACGCCTCGATCGGGTCGTCGGCGCAGGGCATCTGGCCGAGGAAGCCGCTCCAGTCGTAGTCCACGACATATTTTTTGCCGTTATGATAGAGCTGGAGATAACCGTTTATAAAGTACGGTGCGCAGCATGTAATAACAAAATCCGCAAACGGTTCATAGCGGTGAGTCATACGATACCCCGTTAGCTCTTTCGGGAGGATGTCGAGCAATGCGCTGAGGCTCCACGCGGGGGTAATATCCGCCGTGTCAGCCGACACTCCGCAGGCGAGAAGGCGTTGGGATTGTGATTTGTCAGTAGCTATCATGTCTGTTTTTATTTGAGGTTAATATCTGTCTCATTCTTTTTCATTTTTTAGGGATATTCGTTGTCGAAGTTTAGGCGGGGGCTGAGCTGATCGCGCGTGATTTGCTCTACCCGCTTGATTTCTGAGTCGACTATTTGTTCGTAGCTTTTCGCGGCTCTCAGGGCGTCGCGGTCCTGACCTTTCGAGCGGAAGAAGGCCCGTTGATACCGTCGCATTTTAACGACGGTATCATAGAAATCTTTATGAGTCATAGGCGTTCTCCTTTTTATCGTCAATGAGGCGGGGCGGGCGGATGCTGAGCAGCGACCGGGCGGCGTAGGCGATGATCACGGCATAGCCGAAGGCGGCGAGGTCGAGCAGTGCGACGAGCCAGAGAGGGAGTGTGACGATCCACCAGGACCACTCCACGGCGTCGAAGAGACGGAGGAAAAGGAAGATCACGAATACAAACGGGGCGAACACGGTCAGTGCGGCCAGGGAGTAGAGAACTGTGGTGACTTTGAAAATTTTCATAATTTTTTAAGTTTTTAGATGTTGTCGATGATATCTTTTATCTTGAGATATTTGTCGCGGAATGACTTGGAGTATTCCAGCTGCGCCCGGGCTTTTCCCCTCGAGCTGCAGATGGTTGCGCGGTCGCGATGGAGAGCGAGGGCGATAGTACCGTCGATGCAGCCGAGGCGGTGCATCATGAGGATGACGAGCATCCGGGCCTCTACGAGCGGCCAGAGCCGGGAGGAGGAGAGCATCTTTTCCTTGCTGATACCCGTGACCTTGGCCACAGCGTCGAGAACGTGTCCGGCCAGTGTCGGGGAGTTGAGTGGTATTGTCTTGTTCATGAGTGTGAAAAATTATTGTTAGAATGGCATATCATCATCTTTGCCCGGCTTCGGGGCTTCGGCCTTGTTGAAGACTTGGCCGGGGTCGGAACCGTTGTAGATGGAGTTGGAAACTGTGAAATATTCTGTGCTGTTAGACTTGTCGTCGTCGCCGATATACGACTCGTCGGGATGCTTCGGTTTCCAGTCGGAGAAGTAGATCTTCCCGCCGTTTGGAATGTTCTTCGGCCTGTCGCGGTTGAAGTCATACCCCTTGTATTTGCAGAAATACTCCATTTTTCGGCGGAAGTTGGTACGGCTTACGCCGTGGCCCTGGAGGCCGCCGGCGAATTGCATGAAGGCCTCGAAGAGATCCTTCCGGGGGATGCGGCGGTTGAGATTCGGCCCGGTGGGATCGAAATACTCCTCCGCCCACTGCAGGAGCGTTTCCGACATAGACTGCCGGAGGGTGCGGAGCTCGATGTTTTTCATCGGCGGCGGCACTATTCCCTCCCCCTTCTTATTCCATGCCAGCTCGAAGGAGCGGAGATAATACATGGCGCATTCTGCCATGAAATTATCGAAGAGCTGCCACTGATATTCGTCCCAGTCGTAGAAAAACTGATGGCCGAAATCGTCGACGATTGTGTGGTCTTGGTTATACCAAGAAGAGAACTCCATATAAGCGATGCGTCGTTTCACGGATCCCTGGTCGGCGTCTCGGATGGCGTGGTTTGTGGAGAGGAGGATTTTCGGCGATTCGTCGGCCTTGATGTTGAAGCGTGTCTTGCCTTTCGGGTTGACGGCGAGGTCACCGGTGATCCAGTTGAAAATCGACTGGAATTCAAAATTAGGCTTTATATCATCGATGAAGATGTTGCGCGTGGCCTTGGTGACGCCATCGAGCGCGAAATCGTCGGTAGGTTTGAAGTTTTTTCCGTCGAACACTGTCTGCGACAACACATGGCCGATGGCATAGCCGAGGATAGACTTGCCGGCGCCTCCCCATGACTGGCCCACTTCCGAGATCTTATGGTCCTGAATGACTACAGCCTTGCGGTCGGAGGGGTATTTCCAGTCGGTGAGGAGATATCCGAGCGCGGTGATCTTGTTGACCAGATGCTGGTCCCACTCGTAACGCTCGTCTTGCGTGACTTCGCGGGGGGCGTCGTGGGGGAAGTAGTTGTTTGAGGTGTTGATAAGGTATTGAAGGAACTCGCATTTCAGCCCGTCGGGGGTGAACTGGATGGAGTAATAGTCGCCTGTTGTGTCGATCCAGTCGATGATTTTTATCCGCTTGAACTTGCGCGGCACTATGCGCTTGCGCCACACGTCGGAGATCGGCTGCTCCGGCTTGATCGAGCGCGAGGTGATTTCCACCTGGCCGTTGTTGTAGTATGAGCGCTGCACGTCCGGCTCGAAGTTGTTGAAGTCATCCTTCCGGATTTCGAGGCGTTCGAGCTTCTTATCGGGGAGGAGGACGTCGAGCTTGCTGTTAAAATATTCCTGAACCATCGGCGATTTGCAGTTGGTCATGATGTAGGAGAGTATATAGTCGCGGATGGCGTATGGCGCCGAACGGTCGATGATGCCGTCGTCGATATGGATGAAGTCATATCCGCCGGCGTCGCCCTCTGAGTCGTTCTCGAGACGGTAGAAGCCGGAAGATGCGAGGAAACGGAATGTTTCAGTATAGTTGAGCGCCACTTTGTCGTTGTCCTTGGAATCCTTCTCGATGGTGAAGATATCGCCGTCGGAAGAATAGCTGCCGGCGGTGATGAGCTTGCCATCCTCCACCTTATAGCGCACGCGCCCGAGTTTGAAGGTCGGCACCTCAGAGAGGCGCGCCTTGTGGATCTCGAAAAAGTTCTGCCAGTCGTTGAGCGACCAGAAGTCGCGGATCTTTGCCTCGGAGATGGTGGTGATCTTGTGGATATCGAGCCATTTCCCCTTGCCGTCATGCGAATGCATGGTTGTGTCGATATCCTTCATCAGCTCATCTTCCTTCCCCTTCAGAGAGCCGACGAGGAGGTCGTCGACTCCCTTGTCGCCGTGCTCGTTCTCGTTGACGTGCCCCCACCAGGAGTCGACGTCTATTTGAATGTTGTGAAATGTCCGGATATATTGCTGGAACTTGATGACGGCGCAGGCGAATGTATTGGGGCGCATGTCGGCGCGGTCGCCGACGCGCAGGTGGCGTGAAAGATCGTTCCAGTCGGAATCCATGACCAGCACGATGTTTCGCACCTGGCAGCGTTTCACAAATTCCTGAATGGCTTGAATAAGGCCGTTCTCCTTGTTGCCGATATTCATTATCCCCTGGATGCCGAGGGACAGCATGCCATGCTTGCAGGCCTTCTCGGCCTTCTTCTCCCCCTCCTGGAGGAAGAGTGTGTCGACGGGAGTCTTGTTTTTGAAGAGGCGGCGCATTACCTCCGGCACATAGACCGGCGCCGACGATCCCGGAGGCGACTGGTACTTCATCGGCTCGCCGTCGGCCGAGGTGTGGAGGTCGGGATTGGCATAGCGCACGCGGACATAGTCGCGAAGCGTCTTGGAGCCTTTCTTGGCATATTGCACCGGGCGGCCATAGAGATCATAGTAAAATATGAGCATGTCGTCGCCCTTGAGGTCGGGTGCGAAGTCCGGCTTGATAGATCCGGGCTTGAAGGGGCATGTGGTATACTCCTGACCCTTTTCGACGGCGGTGGCCATGATATCCTCGATGGTGAGGCCGGAGGCTTCGAGCTGCTGGGCGGCGAAGGTCTTTTGTATCTTCGATTTCGTCTCCTTCAGCTTCTCCTTGCGGCGCTCCGCCTCGGGAGTGATCACGATGCCGGCCATCTGGGCGACACCCTCGATGATGCTGACATAGTCGCGCTTTATGTCGAGGCCTTGCATGTGGGCGTAGGCCTCGAGCGGTCCGGAGAAGCCCTCCTTGCAGACCCAGCACCGGGCATTGTTATATTTGCCCCGGTGCAGGACGCGGAACTTCTTCTCGGCGCCGCAGAAGGGGCAGGTGATATCCTGTGCCCCCTTCGTTTCGTTAGCCCCCGAAATGAAGAGCCGGATGTCAGCCTCGCGGACTTTCCGGACGTCAATTTCGCTATACTTGTTCATGAGAATAGATTGTTAGAAGATGCGTATCTGATGAAATCTCCCTTGGAATGCAGCCCGAGCCGGGCGTAGGCGTTGCGCACGTGGGTGTGGACGGTGTGGGGAGAGAGGCAGAGCCGTTCGGCGATAGCCTCCTCCGTCTTGCCGGCGTAGACCAGGGCGAGCACCTGCATCTCGGCGGGGCTGATCTGATGGTTAAACTCAGGCCGGCAGACGATGCGGTCGAGCCTGCATTCTCCTCGAAGAGGGCAGGGCACATACTCGAAGCGGCAATGCATTTCCTGGGAAATGTCTGGGACGTCGTCGAGCGCCCCGAAGTTGCAGCGCACGAAGCGGCTCACTATCCGGAAACGGTAGTAGGGCTGATTGAGCGAGCTCTGCTTGTACTCCTCGCAGAGCGCCGCGTAGGCTTGCGGATAGAAGGTGCCCAGATACTCGCACATCTCGTTGATCAGGTCGTAGTCAGCCGGCTCGAGGGGGCGGACGCTGCCGTCGGCGGTGCGGACCAGGACTTCATTGCCGTAGGTGAAAAATTCGATGTTTGTTAATAACATGCTCATGGTAATTTAATCAAACAGCGACATCTTCCGATAGGTCGACGCCGACGATTTCGCTAATTTCGTCCAAGGTCTCCGGCTCGAGACGGGTGCGCCCGCGCCTCCAGTCCGAGAGCACTGACCTCGTAATATTAAGGGATTGACGGATATCGCGCGACTTCGCGATCCGGACATGGTTCGGGAGCAGATTGAAATATCTGTCTAGGATCTCGTTTGTTGTCATTGTTTCGGATTTTTGTTATATTTACGACAACAAAGGAACATAAAATATTTGAGATATTAACTATCCCAGACATAAATATCGGAGATAATTAACATGATTTAACATATACAGACATGAAGCACATAGGTAAAATTTTGAAAGAGCACATCGAGAGCAACCATCTTGTAAAGGGTGAAGTGGCTGATAAGGTGGGCATTAGCTATAACTATCTGTCGACAATATTCAAGCAGGAGAGCGTCGACGCGAAATTGCTTGAGAAATTATGTATCGCTACGGGATTACATCCGAACGTGGTGTTCGAGATTCCGGAAGAGCTTGAGAACAGCTACAAGGATATCTGGGCGAAAACGATACTCGGCACGGCGAAAGTGCATATATCGGCCAATGAGGACCTGAAGGCGATACTCGCCGAGAAAGAGCGGGTGATCGAGGAAAAGGAGCGCACGATCCAGATTTTGATGGCAAGTGCCGGTATTTCCATACCGGGACGGGAACGGGACAGCAACGACAATAAAACGACAGCAAAATAGAATAAAATCAGGCACTTAGCAGGCCAAAAAAGCAGTTTTTTACTCTTGTCACCCCGACTGAGAAAACGTAAACGCCTGTAAGTCTGATGCTTACGGGCGTTTGTCAATTTAAGCCGGGACAGAAACGGGACAGTACGTTTCAGCCGGAGAGTATTAACCTGCATTATTTGGCGCTTGCACAGTGCTAAATAATGTTAAAAAAATGTGTGCAAACGAAAGCTCCACACCTGAGAAATATGGTGTGGCCATGAGAAACGAAATGAGCGGAGTGGCCTCCGCAATCAGTTACACGCTGCCCGTTCCCCGGGAAACGGCATCCGGAAGCTACGTCGAGTTCTACGCCTTCGACCCTGAGCATGGCCGACTCCGACGTAAACGAATCAAGACAAACAGGGTGAAGGGTGTTGTCAAACGCCGACAGTATGTCCGGGATCTGATAAAGCGACTCGGTGATCAGTTAAAAAGAGGATGGAATCCCTGGATCGCCAAAGATATCTCCGAACTTTACATTTTTGAGGAGGTGGTGGAGCGCTACATGGCGCACATCGACAAGATGTTTGAAAGCGGTTACTACCGAAAAGAGACTTATAACGGATATAAATCCTATTTAAAAATTCTGAGGAAGTATGCGCAGAAAGTGAAGCCTATCTACTACGTATATCAGTTCGACCGGACTTACTGCGTTGAGTTTCTGGACTACGTCTTCATCGACCGTGACAACGGTGCGCAGACGCGCAATAACTACCTGCAATTTCTCCGACTTTTCTCCGGGTTCATGGTGGAGAAAGGTTATCTGAAGAGCCGTCCGACTGAGGGGATAGCCCCCATCAGCAAACGGCTCTACAAGAAGGAGCGGACGGTGATCCCTGCCTCGACGGTGTCGAAGATTGCCGACTACTGCAAGGAGCATGACAGGCATTTCCTGCTTGCCTGTTACCTGCTTTACTACTGCTTCATCCGTCCTGTTGAGATGACGCGCCTCAGAGTGCAGGACTTCTGCCTTAAAAGCGGTACGATCACCATACCTGCCGAATGCTCGAAAAACAAGCAGAGGCAGACGGTGACTGTACCGAAAAAAGTTCTGAAATATGCGCTGGAGCTGGGGATATTCTCGGCTGCGGTGCAAGATTATGTATTCTCCGACTGGCTGCGCCCCGGGCCCAATATGATTGATCCGAAGATATTCCGTGACCACTGGGCGAAGCTCCGCAAGCCCTTGCAGCTGAAAAGGGAGTGGAAGTTCTACTCCCTGAAAGACACCGGTATCACCGAGATGCTTGAATCGAAGCTCGCCTCGATAGAGGTGAGAGACCAGGCACGGCACTCCTCGCTGGCCATAACGGAGATATACACCGACCATCGGAGCGAGGCGAATCCTGAGATCTTCGAGATCGACGGTTCGCTTTAATCGTCGACGAGAGGCCAGAACTCCCCCTTCATCAGCCGCGACATTCCGCCATCTGTGAATGTCGCGGTTATTTTTTCGCAGATGTAGCGTTTCCCCTGAATGTAGAAGACGGCCCGCACGTCGGGGATGGTATCGGAGAGAAACTTGAAGGTCGTTTTGGTTTTAGGGTCGACTTTGTGGACGCATTGGCCACGCGCTGCCCTCGCGTTGTTCAGGCGGAGGGAGAAGTGGACGTAGGCGAAGTTGCTCCAGTTGTCGTCATCGATGACAACATCATCTACATTCGGGTATGGGAGATGGGAGCCCGTGAAGTAGTTAGAGCCGTTATACCAGCCGATATAAATGCGGTCGTAATATTCCGATGTTTTTTCCTTTTGTCCGGCATCGAGAGTGGAAACGGTGAGCGTCTGGCGGAATGGGATGCTTCCCTCATCTTCCGCCGTTGACGTGTCTGTCTCTTCATCATAGTCCGAGAGGTGGAGGAAGAGGACTCGGCCATATTGTTTGTCGGTGTCGTCGATCCATGCCGGCACGAATTCGATCTCCTCCGATTCGGCATTGTCTGAATCGTCGACAATGCGTCCGCCGAAGAGATTGACCGGTTGCAGGCGGCATTTATATTCAATCCGGATCAGGGTCTCCTTATCCCAAGATATGGTGCGCCGGATAGGGTTTATTAAGAAATATGCATCGCAGTCCGCGGCATGGTAAATCCCCTCGAGGAATCTTCTTGACTCGTTGCCCCCGTCCCAAGTGCTGTATTTCTTGTTTTGCTCCACCAGCTCGCTCATGGTTTTGTATTCATGCATCGCGAAGGGTTGACCTTTGATAAACCAGTCGCAAGAATAGAACTTCCACATCCGGTGATCGCAATCTTTATAGACGAGATTTTTCATCTCCCGGTATTCGCAATTTCCATCCTCATCCTTGATGGTAGTCGTGTGCTCGTCGACAACATTTTCGAGGCTTACGGGAGCGAGGCTCTCGAGTGTGGCGCGGGTAAAAGCGAAAGAAACTTTCTTCGCGCGGTGGTCGATCTCGAATTCTCCGTCGAGGAAGAGTTCCAGCTTCTCGAAATACTCCTTCACTGACCAGTGGGGTAACGCTGCGGCGAAACCGGGCATATACCAGGCATGAGGCAGGGTGTTGCAGACGAGCAGATATTTATATTCCTCCTTGGCTTCCCACTTGGAGAAGTCGGCGGCATATCCTACGGCCTTGCATATTTGTTTCGTGAGGTGGAGGAGATATGGCTGCCATGAGAGGCCGGTGGTGTCCTCGCTCCATTCGAAATGCGACTTCTTTTGTGCCTCGTCGTCGACGATATGATCCGCCTTATTCTGGATATTTTTCGAATAGTCATTCACCCACGGCAGTGCCACATACTTGAACTCCGAGAATTCCGGTGACCATGCGTTTGCCGGCGTGATGGCCGTCTTATCCGTAGTAGGAGGTGAGCCGAGGCGGAGTTCGTTGATGTAGACTTTGTCCCAGGTGTCGTCGAAGTTTTGTTCGGAGCGGCCGGCGAGGAACTGCAGCTTCACGTTTTGCTCTGTGATTTCAGTGATTGTGGCGGTGCCGAACTTCGTAAAGTTCGCGCAGCGGATCTCGCAGTCGAAGCGGATTCTTCCGGCCACGACGTCTGCGCGGTTGATATGGCCGAAGATGCGCTGATTGACGATGCATCCGGCGAGCGGGAGGGTAATAGCGAAGGTGTAGTCGTCGCCGCCGCCGAAGAGACGGTTTTCCGAGACATACTCGAAGGAGCTGCCGGCCTTTATGGCTGCGACTTTATTGTCGATGATGATCTGCATTATTTGCGCGATTTGGGGTTTTTGTTAGAGATGTATTGCTGATACTCGTCGAGTCCTGCGTTTATGCCGTGCTCGCCGGTGACCGTGACCACGGCACCGATCGGGTGCTCGAGTCGGCGGTCGAGCGCGTCGATCACCTGGGCGTTGCGTGCCATGGCGGCCACCATTAGCGCGGTGCCGTCATTGATTTCGGCTGCCCGGGCGAGGGAGTCGTTGGCTCTGATCGAGCGCGACACATCCTCGGAGCGGAGCGAGCCTATGGTGTTTGTGCGCTGCGCATAGTCCAGAGCCTCGATCATCGGACGGGCTACAGGACTTGCGAGAAGTTTCTGCGAGGCAACCCACTCACCGGCGTGAACCACTCC
Source organism: uncultured Porphyromonadaceae bacterium (assembly GCA_945916235.1). GTDB lineage: Bacteria > Bacteroidota > Bacteroidia > Bacteroidales > Muribaculaceae > UBA7173. The sequence goes on from CAMEGQ010000018.1 coordinate 33,336, forward strand.
TGCGGGCTCGTCGACGCGCCCCGGGCGCGTGAAACCACCTTTGGAGTACCCCTGGGACTCCGACGCCTGCTGCTGCTTCTTGATAGCCGCAATCTGTATGGCACCGGCTGCCACGGCCATGGCTGCGGCAATAGGGGCGAGAATATATCCGACCACCGGTACAGCTGCGGCGGAGCCGTATGCGTTCAGTGCGTTAGTCGCTGTCTGCGCCACTGCCTGAATGATTTGCATAGCAAACATTTTTCTGTTGGCCTCTTTTTTTGCCTTGGCCTGCTCAGCGTCGCGCTGCTTCTCCAGCTTCTTGATCTGATAGGTGTTTCCCTCGGCCCTGGAGATCTCGGCGTCATAACGCTTGTTTATGGCTGCCGTCTGGATCTCCAGTTCGGCCTGCATCATGGTAGAGAGACCGGAAAAGATTGACGACATGCCGGAAGTCAGGGTGTCAAGAGTCCCGGTGAGAGCTTTTCCGCCATCGCCGTTGAGCCACTCGAGTGAAGACTCTACGGCATCCTTCATGGCGTTTTTCGATCCTTCTCCTGATTCCTGATCATACTGTTTTTGCAGGGCGAGTTTCGCTTCCTGGTAAGCCTTTTCGATGCGGAGCTTCTCGTCGGCATTATCTTGCGCGGCGAGGAGCTCGGCTTGATAGACCTCGTTAAGCATGGCGAGATCCTTGTCGTAGGACTCTTTCTTTTCTGTTGCGTTGGGCCCGAAATATTTATCCTTCATAGAGGCCAGCTTCTTCTCATGCTCGGCCTGCGCCTGCTCATACTCCTGCTGGTGTCGCTTGGCTGCTTTCAGCCGTGCCTCGAGATACTGCTGCTCGGCCTTGGCCCGTGCCTCGGTGCCCTCCTCGGTGAGATAGGTGAGGACGGATAGATGCTCGAGCTCGGCGAGTTCGAGCGCCTCCTGATGGGCTTTTTCAACAGCCTCCATCTCCTTGGACGAAAGGTTTCCGGCCTCCAGCTTTTCGGCATACTGTGTTTTAAGAGCGGTAACCTGCTCTTCGTAGGCATCGTTTTCCCACCCTACCCACATCTCACCGGCGGCCTGCGTGCGTTTGTTGACGGCCTCCCAGTATTGAGCCAATATCTGGAGGCGCTCGTCGCCGGCGACATCGTCACGGTCGAGGAGCTTAGTATAATAATCCTCCTGGATCTGGCTCATGCGGAGAGTGTACTGCTCGTAGTCAGACTCTCCCTTCTGATAGGAGATCTTGGCAAGCGCCTCCTCGCGATCCTTCCATGCCTTTTCCTTCTCGAAACGGTCTTTGGAAGAGCCGCGGCCGGAACCGCCGGTTGGAGTGGAAGTTGGAGTTGGTTTCGGTGTTGGAGACTCAGTGGCCTCTTCGACAACATCATTAGCCACATCTTTTCCAAGTTCTTTTTGCTCAATTTCCAGGCCTCGGTTTTTTTCCTGATAGTCGGAGGTTACTTGATTAACAACCCTGTTTAGAAATGAATATTCCGGATGCTTGGTAGTGTCGCTTACTTTAAATAGTTTTGCTTGAAGAGGATCGTTTTCTGCACTTAATATCTCTTTGTCTGAAACTTCGACATCTTCGAGAACCGATTCCAATTTTCTCCTATAGTCCCTTTTTGCCCGGAGAATTTCGGATGCCGTTTCCGCGAGTAAATCTTTACGCGCTTTTGCCCGCGCGCTCCTGATAATGCTCTCCCTTAGGCGCTCATAGGCATCGGCGGCATTACCCGCAAGTATTGCCTCATTAGATAAGTCTTTAAAGATCTGGGGATATAGCTCCCTCATTTTATTTGCTGCAGCTATTCGCTGCCCCATCGCCAATGTCTGATTTTGCGTGGCTTTATACAGCGCGTCGAGCCTTGTTATCTCCACTTTGCAGTCAGCCTCTGCCTGCTGCTCGGCATCTGCTATTTTTTTGTGAGCATCTGCAAGCATCTCCGCCTCTGTTTTAGTCTTGCGGGATGTAAGGTAAAATGTGAACAATACTGCTGTAGCTGTGGCAATGGCTGCTGCAAGAGCCTTCCATGGCGTTGCTGCCAATGCCAGCCTCCACCGCTGCTGCATCTCGTAGTTGACCTGTAGCCCCTTGGTGAAATATAAGACCGTATTAGTTACGGCTGCGATTGCAAGCCGGAAATGCGGTAAAATCTTGGAACCTAAGAGGACGACAGCATGCCATGCCTTCGTTGCCAATGTGGCCGCTTTTGTGGTGATTGTGGATATATTCAGCGCGACGGTATATGCCGCAATAGCGGCTGTTATCGTCACGATGGCCACCTTATGCTTATAGAAGAAGTTAACCATCGCCAATAGCGCACGGATGATGGCTGCGGAAGAGGTCAGGAAGTGAGAAACCACCGGCTGGAGCTTCTGTCCGAGTTCGACGCGGATTTCCTCTGCGGCTTTTTTACACTTGTCGAGGCCTGCTTGCACGGTATTGTTTTGAACGTCGAACTCTTTATCGATTGAGGTTGCCTCGCTGAATGCCTTGTTGGCCTCTGCCTGCTGCGCCTTGACTTCGTCGATGTGCGTGGCGAGTGTGGAGAGTGCGGAGATGGCGCGTGAGCCGTTCTCCCCCATATCCTTGAACATCGGCGAGAGCACGTCCATGCCTCCGGCTTTCTGGAGTGTGTCGAGGAACATCAGGAGTGCCCCGTTGGCATCCTGCTTGAGCATGGTGGAGAACTTCTGCACGTCGAGGCCTGCGACTCGTGCATATTTTGCGGGGTCTTGCATCATGCGCACGAGCACCTGCGACACTGCTGTTGCCGATGCTTCGACCTTCTGCTCGTTGCTGTCGAGTACGGCGGCGAAGCCCATGATCTGCTGGATGGTCATGCCCGCCTGAGCACCTACGCCGCCCATACGGGAGGCGAACTCGGCGAGATATGGCGCGGAGGCGGAGCAGTTCTGTGAGAGTTCGTTGATCACCGAACCGACCGAGAGCAGTGCTTTCTCGGTGCCGAGGCGTTTCTCATCGCCGAAGATGCCCGTCAGCTTTGAGAGGGTGAGCGTTGCACCCTGCCCGAGGTCGTCGAGGGCGACGTTTATTTTGTCAGCGGCGCGGACAAAACCCTCGATATCTTCCGGCGCGGTCTTGCCGAGACGGCCCGCCTCTTGCGCGAGCTTGTTGAGATCCTCGCGGCTGGTGCGAGTGTCCATCCCCTTGAAGACTTCGTTGAGGTCTGCTACCTGTTCGGCTGTCAGACCGGTAAACTTCCGAACGTTGGCCATCTCCTGGTCCATCGTTGCGAAGGCATTGACGGCATCGCGCGCGAGCTCGATGAAGCTGGTTCCCCACTGGTCGAGGAGGTCGAGGGCAGGCCATGCATCCTGCGAAAATGCCTTGAATTTATCCCACAAAGAATCTTTTTCTTTGCCCTCCGCATTGAGCTCCGCAATGCGGTCTTTGAGCAGCTTTATTTTCTCGATATGAGAGTCCCAGGTTTCCGTACCGGGAGGCATGTCTTTCAGCTGTTTTTTGAGGGTGCGCAGTGCCTTCTCCAGCTGTCGGGGCGTGGCTGAGTCGAGGTTGCTCAGGGCGTTTTCAACACCCTCGGTAGCGGATTTTATCTCATCGAGCTGCTTTTCGTAGTTTTTCAGCTCCTTCCTTGCTTTTTGGATCTCCTTCGGGTCGGCCATTCTCCCCTTTAGTTCGGAGATTTTATCCTTGGTGTCGGATATTTTCTTTTCAAGTTCGGACATCATCTGCTTCGCCTGAGCACCATTGATGTTAAGCGTAACAGTAGCCGTATCTCTTATTCCACTCATAATTTTTGCTGATTTTCAGCAAAAATAGAGGCTACGGTGGAGGGAATAAAAGACGGAAAAAATCCTTAGACCTAAAAAAATGCCGGCCTCGATGTTGAGGCCGGCCAATCTCATGATGCTATCGGGCCGAGTGGCTCGATGCTGATGTCGAGAGCCAGGGCGGATCGGATAACGGCAAGTGTAGACAGCTTGACATCCGTCTCGCCGCTCTCTATCTTGCAAATGGCTGCTGACGTTATGCCGGTGAGCTCCGAGAGCTGTGCGATTGTCATGCGCCCCTCGGTGCGGCGCATTTTGATTTGCATGCCGACATACTGCGCCAAATCTCGCTGCATGGCGGCCTTTTCTACTTGTGAGTATGCCATGATTATTTATTTAATTATGATTTGTTCTGTGCTAAAGGGGATGTAATCAGTCCCGCCAAATTCCTCATCGTAATCAATGATAAGACCATCATATCCATCGTCAATAAGCGCCTGTTTGCAGTCGGCGGCGGAACCATAATATTCTATCATGAGCGCCAAGCATCGGATTGAGTCCAGATGGCAAGGGTTCTCTATGTTCAGATATGCGTCGATTTTCTTGCTGCATAGGGATGAAAGACTATCATCAGCGCCGACATTGAAAAAGAACCCGATATGAGATGTCTGAGCGAAATTTTCGTCGGAAGCATTGTCATCTGTGTTTTGGCCGAGAAAAGATTCGTCGAACGCGTCAAAATCGCCATTCGTCCAATGCGACACCACGAGAGGCTCACCTGCCTCATTGATTATTTCTGTATATCTGAGATTTTCCATATCATCGTTTATTTCTGTACTGCAAAGTTAATATTATTCTGCGAAATATCAAAATTATTCCGCAAAATAATTACTTAAAAAATATTAAATCGGGGCCGCGTTTCTGCGCCCCGATTTTTGAGAATATGAGTACTGAAATCACCAAATATAACGGGCAGCTTGTCAAACAGGCTGCCCGTGAGAATATCGGGACCTTGCTTCGAGCCTACCGTCAGGCGGCTGGTCTTACGTTGCGTCAGCTTGGAGAGATGACCG